>CAZCMR010000014.1:0-33276 GCA_964499805.1 uncultured Sulfurimonas sp. | reverse complement strand
AAAATTATCCACTTAACTTTAAAGTTGAAGACGATATGGCAAAAAAGTTCCAAGAGATTATGCACAAATTAGACAGCGATAATCAAACAGAGACACAAGAGATAATCATTGATTTAGCATTTAACATCATTGAAAAAGAGGGTATAGGGAAACTTATAGCTTATTTGAGGAAGTAGCTTTATAGATATTCATTCGTGAGTATCCAATAAGGCTATGAGTGTTCAGCAACCAAACTTGCACTCATAACCGAAAAACTATCGCACAAAGGCGAACGCTAATTATAGCATCTTCTCCCAAGTGTCAATAAAGAGCCTTTTTACAACCTCTCTCGCTCTAACCCTTCTAAAGTTGGGGAGAGGTGTTGTAAAAGGCATAAATTCTTTAGAAGGGAATAAATATGAAAGAACTTATCGAAGCTAGATCAGTTGAGACAAGAGTTATCTCATTATATGAGATTTGTAAGATTATGGAAAAAAGACATAGTGATTCCAAAAAACTAGCAGAAGAAATCCAAGGAAAAGATGGGTTTGGGACGGTGCGAAAAATTCGCATCGTGTATAATGATAAAGGTCAAGAGATTGATACTTACTCATATACTAAAAAACAAGCGCTTATGATAGGGGCTAGGCTTGACAGCTCAAATATCATTAAGCTTGTTAATAAATTAGAACAAGCTACACAAAACTTTCAAATCCCTCAAACCTTTTCAGAAGCTTTACGATTAGCAGCTAACTTAGATGAACAAAACAAAAAACTTGAATGCAAGCTTGAAGAAAAAGACAAAGTTATTTTAGCAGTTGCAGATTTAAATATAAAAGTTGGTGAAGTTTCATTTTCAAACTTTGCTAAAAATCTAGCAATTGAAAACATGGGAAGAAACAATGTCGTTAAGTTTTGTAAAGCTAGAGGGTATCTAATGGACAACTTAGAACCTTACCAGCCTTACGTAAAACGTGGATATTTTGTCCGTAAACCATCAAAAGAGAAAATCAACGGCAAAGTACGATATACAACTTTTTTAACTCCTCGTGGCACTGTATGGCTCACTAAAAATATCAAAGCAGAGTTTGAGATTTATGATGAAGTGAGTGCATAATGAGAAATCAATTCACATTTTATAAATCATTCGATGACATTATCGAAGACCTCACAGACAAACAAATAGCAGAGTATATGAGATCGCTTCTTGATGTACAGTTCTTAAGAGTAAAAATAGACGACATTCACTTTGAAGACAAAATACTAAACATAGTATGGAAATCGCAAAAACATAGCATTCAAAAGAGCATAGAGGGCTACTTAAATAGCCAAAAAGGGGCAGAAAACCCATTTCTAGGGGTATATGAAACACCCAAAGAGGCAAAAAACACACCCCTAGCTATACCCTCCGAGGGGGGTCGCCAGCAAGAAGAAGAGAAAGAAGAAGTAAAAGGTAAAGAAGAAGGTAAAGAGAAAGAAGAAGGTAAAGGTAAAGAAGAAGTACAAGTATGTAGTCCTGCGGACACTACTGCAGACAAAGCACGGGAAATCATCTCACACCTAAACCAACTACTGCACACACACTACAAACCAAATGCTGCAAAAACAAAAGCACTCATACAGGCAAGATTAAAAGAGGGCTTTAGCGTAGATGACTTCAAGCAGGTCCATATCATCAAATACGCAGAATGGTCAGGTACAGACTTTGAGAAGTTCCTGCGGCCTGAAACGCTTTACTCAAATAAATTTGACGGGTACTTAAATCAAAAAATATCAGACTATGACAAGATGCGAGCAGTGAGCAGCCAAACAGGAATGAGTGCTTTAGAGCTATTAAGAGCGCAAGGAATGGCATCATGAAAAATCTTATAGCAGACATCAAAGAGAAGCTAGGTATCACAGGCGGGCAGTTCATTGACGCTGAGATTGAAAGCTATGTCGAGAGTATAAACCCTGATGAGTATCTTGAATTTTTTAAAGCACTCTCCGGTGAGCACAATTTCTCAAAACCGATGGATAGAGTTGCAAATGTGGCGGCACAATTCGCAAATAAAAAAGAACAGCTCATACTTGCAGGCACATTTGAGCAGGCAAAGGCAATGTACGATAAATTTTACAACAGATGCAGCTTAATGCTTGATTATTGCCGTGAGAACAGAGAAACAATACCAAGCGATAGGGCTTTTTTTGAAGCACAAGACTATAAAACACTTGCAGATGTAAACGGTCAAAAGATATTTTCAAAACAAGAGGCGTATGTTCTCAATGAACTAGGCGGTGGAAGCTGGCTATGCGATATTAGATTTTTAGCAAATTCAGCAGTAGCAATAGACAAAATAGAAAATATCATCAAGCGTGGAAAAATTACGAAGTATCTTAACACTGGCAATGCAATTACAGACAAGCGTGTTTCTAAAATGCTGCAGGGGGTAGCATAATGACAAATCTACAAAAAGCAATAGCAGCAGCAACACTTATAAATACTCTTTTTAACGAGTATGAAGCAGGCGCATTAAACAGCACAGGCGAAAAAATTCGTAAGAAATGTGCAAAGTTCATGAGACAAAGAGCGAGTATTAACAGACAAGATTTTCTCACAGCAGTGACCGCAACTGATAAAGCATGGATAGCAACGATAAATCATTTTATAAAAGAAAAAATGAAGATTGAGGCAAAGACAACCATCGCAGCAGTTTATAACTACTTCGCTTCTGAAATGCAAAAGTTTCTAAAGCTTACAGAAAAGCAAATGGAGCAGTTCGCAATCATTTCAACAGATGATGCCGAAGCAGAGGCTAACAGTAGCACAGTGATTGATTATCTTGTCGAGGAGATGGGAATTGAAAAGAACAAGAGTGCATTCGCGGGTAAAAAGTTGATCATAAAAAACAATTTGATACTTGAGAGAAAACAAATAGCAGAGGGGTTTTAGGGATGAGTAATTTATTTGGAACAAAAAAGAAAAACAGTATTTCAAGCGTGAATTTATTTGTGGATGAAAGCACAAAGATTGAATTATATAACGACAACTTTCAAAACTTTAAGCGTTACAACATACCAAAGGCACAGCTTGTTGTTGCTGATATCCCGTACAATTTAGGGATAAACGCTTATGCTTCAAGCACAGAGTGGTACAAAGACGGAGACAACAAGAACGGAGAGAGTGAAAAAGCAGGTAAGGCGTTTTTTAACAGTGACTACAGTTTTAACATTGCAGAGTATATGCACTTCTGCTCAAAGCTACTCAAAAAAGAGCCAAAAGAGACAGGTAAAGCTCCAGCAATGATTGTCTTCTGCGCATTTGAACAGATGCAAACAGTTATAAAATATGGCGAAAAATACGGCTTTAAAAATAGCTATCCAATTACTTTTATAAAAGATTATTCTCCTCAAGTTTTAAAAGCAAATATGAAAGTTGTCGGTGCAACTGAATATGCTGTTGTGCTCTACAGAGAGAAGCTTCCAAAATTTAACAATAATGGGAAAATGGTTTTTAATTGGTTCAAGTGGAAAAAAGATGGGAAATCCTATCCTAAACTTCATCCAACACAGAAACCTATCGCCGTACTTGCAGAGCTTATTAGAATTTTTACAGATGAGGGCGATGTCGTAATTGATCCGTGTGCAGGAAGTGCATCAACACTAAGAGCGTGTGCAGAATTAAATAGACACTGTTATGGCTTTGAGATATCCCGTGAAATGTATAGAGACGCTAAAGAGAAAATGTTATGCGAGGTGGCGTAATGAAAAGACAACACTACGCAGACATAGGAAATTTCAAAGTGAACATGGTACGTGACGAAAACGGAAAGTTTATCCACTTTGTAGTTGTCGACAGAAACGGGGAGTTGGCTTTGAAAGAAAAGTTTGAGTTGGCAAGTGAAGCTATTGAGGCTGGATATAAAAAGTTTAAAGAGTTGGGGAGTTTGTTTTGAGACAAAAGACCTGCAAAAACAAAGAGTGTAAAAAGAAATTCACTCCTGAACGACAGATGCAAACAACATGCAGCATGGAATGTGCAATTAAGTACGCTCAGCAACTCAGAGATAAGCGTGAGGCGACAAAAAAGACGGAAGCAAGAAAAGCACTGCGAGAGTATAAAAAGAACGATAAGCCTATTTTATTGCAGTTGGCACAAAAGCTTGTTAATCAGTACATAAGACTAAGAGATAAAGGCTTACCGTGTATCAGCTGCGGTCATAACTTCAATAATGGAAGACAGGAACACGCAGGGCATTACATAGCAAGAAGTAAATCATCACTTCTTAGATTTGATGAGAGAAACATTAACACGCAATGCAATATCTGCAATGACCATTTAAGTGGGAATGTAGCGGAATACAGAGTAGGGCTAATAAAGAAAATAGGCTTGAAAGAAGTTGAGTTTTTAGAGGACAATAAAACAGCACTAAAGACGTGGACGGTAGAAGAACTTCAAGCTGTTATTAGCACATATAGAAAAAAGGTAAAAGAGATAAAAATCAAGGGAGAAGGGTTAAAAATATGACGCCGGTAAAACAAAAGATAATTGAAGCAAAAGAGATTGTATATCAAGCAAAAGAAATTGTGTATGAGTTACTTAATACTCCTATGGATGATGAAAGCAAAGAAAAAGTTTTACAACTGTTTAGGCTTTTAAGATGAAGACTGAATTTAGTAGAAGTGATTTAGTTGAGATTTTAGGAAGTGCATCATACGCTAAATGTAATACTCTGAACAGACATAACTTAGGATATGCAAAAACAGTAAGAACATTCAATGAAAATGCAGCTAAGAACCATCGTGATGTGATAAGAAGTATTATTTTTTATAACACTGCCGAGTGTATAGAGTTTTTTGAGAATAAAATCAGAAAAGAAGAGTCTAATGCGATTGGAAGATTTAGATCACAGCACATAAAAAATTGGAACGAGATAGTAGAAGTTTTGAAGATTATAAAAGAGGAAAAGTAATGAGCATGGTAAGAGAAGAATTTGAGAGAGAAAACAAACATCCATTACTTAATGACGCGTCAAAGCACTATTCAATGTTTGACGGTGTTGAAGCAATAGAGAGAATGGAGCAGATGTTTACACGAGAGGAGTTGATGGCTTGGGCTAAATGCTCAGTGTTTAAGTATCGTTTGCGAATAGGGGCAAAAGATGCAGCAGACAAAGAAGTTAAAAAGATACAGACATACGAAGCATATTATAAATTTTTAAAAGGGAAAAAATCATGAATAAGAACCAGATAAGAACAAAGAAGAAACAAATAGAATTGATGGACAACGCAACACTTGAAAACTTTGCATTTACCGTACATACCGCAATGGGATTAAAGCAAGAGACTAAAGATGAACTGTTGAGAGCTATTGATATGAGGCAGAAAGAGTTAGCGAATAGTTTTAGTCTTGAGGTGGAGATGAGTGAAGTTAGGGAAGGGGAGCTATGAAAGCAGCAATGTTAAAATTAATCAAAAGCAAAAAGTGCAAGTGTTTGTCTTTAAAAGATAGAGATAAAATATTAAAGGTTTTAGATGGCGATTTCAACTCGTAAAAAGAATCTTGTTATTGCTGATTGGAAAACCGGAGCATATAGTTTAAATGCCCTTGCAAAAAAGCATAAAATTTCCGTTAATTCTGTTAAGAAAATTTGCACAAAAATACCCCAAGAAAACGCCGAAGTTGTTGAGCTTTGCACCATTGCAGAGAGTGCTAAAAAATGCACGAAAAATGCACAGGAGATTTTAGCAGTAGAGGAGGTAGTAAAAAATCGCCTTATGGTATATGATATTTCAAATACCATACTACAAGGAATAGAGAAGTTAGCCAAAGGTGGCAAAGCTCAGAAGGTAGTAACAGAGAGTTTAGGAGAAGCAGGGAGCAGTGCATCTGTTGTTGAGTATGACTTGCAGTCAAAAGACTATAAAGATTTACAGGATGCAGTCGATAAGGCATCTCTTACGCTTGGGGTAAACCAACGCTTTTCACAAAATCAGGTAAACATCCAAAACAATAACCAAAACAACCAACTGTCAAAAATAGACATTAACTTTTTAGACGAGGAATAGGATGCAGCTTGATATCCCACCAGTTTACAAGCCACTTTGGAAAGAAGAAGCAAGATTTTATTTTCTTAGAGGTGGGCGTGGTAGTGCTAAGAGTTGGGCTATGGCTGATTATCTTCTTGCGCATTTAGTACAAAACCCTGATTTAGATTTAGTTTGTCTTAGGGAAGTTCAAAAAAGTATTAAGCATTCATCTAAAAAGCTTTTGGCAGACAGAATAAACACATTGGGTCTTAATGATTATTTTGACGTATTACAGTCTGAGATAAGAATGAAGACGGGAAGCGGTGTTATTATATTTAACGGTCTTCAAGACCATACTGTAGATAGTATTAAATCTTTAGAGGGTTTTCATTACTGCTGGGTAGAAGAAGCACAGACAGTAAGTGAATATTCTTTTGAACTGCTTATCCCAACAATAAGATCCCAAGGAAATAAACTTTTTTTTACTTATAATCCAAAGAATGAGACAGACGCTATTGAGATTTTAAAAAAAGAACATGAAGAAGATGCTGTAATAATTCATTCCACATACTTAGATAACAACTTTGCACCTGAAAGCATAATAGAAGACGCGGAGAACATGAAGAAAAAACGACCTGCAAAATATAATCATATTTATTTAGGGCAGTTTGGAGAGGCTGAGGATCTTGTCTTTGAGAATGTTACATGTAGAGCCATAAAAGAAGATGAAATAAAAGAACTTGAATGTGTGCAAGGTTTGGACTTTGGCTACACAAACGATCCTACAACGTTTTGTATAAACTATATAGACACTGTGAATAAAAAGCTTTTTATCTATGACGGGTTTTATAAAAAAGGGCTTCTTAACTCTCAAATAGCAAACGAGATTAAAAAGCTAAATGCACATAAGCATATCATCTTTGCAGACAGTGCAGAGCCAAAGAGTATAGATACACTACGACTTGACGGCATAAGTAGAATAAGAGGTGCTATAAAAGGCAAGGACAGCATAAACGCCGGTATAGATTTCCTTCTTGATTATGAAATAATTATTAACGCTCACTTGAAAGAATTTATGGAAGAAGCACATAACTACACCTGGGCGATTGACAGAAAAACAAATAAACCTACAAATAAGCCGATAGATGACTTTAACCACTTTTGGGACAGCTGCAGATACAGCGTATCAGATAAAATCACTGCAAAATACACTCCAAAAACACCAGCATTAAGGATAAATATATGAATTTCCACCAGGTCAAACAACTTATACTGCAACAATGTGATATCAAAACAGATGAAGAAAGCTTTAACGAGATGGTTATGAAGCTTGTATATGGAAGTGAAAAAGCAAATGAAAAAGAGTTAATTTATCAAAGAGTAGCATCGCTTAGGAAGCTTGGGAATTCAAGAGCACAGACCGTTTGCTTGGTTCGCTATGAGTTTGCAAAGAGTGAGCGACAGGCATACAGACTTATAGAGGAGAGCGGGCATTATGACTAAAGATGAGATTGACGAACTGCTAAATGGCGTAGATAAGAATATTACAAAATTAACTAAAAAAGCATATGAACAGTTAATCGCAATGGTGCGAGATGGTATATCCCCTCAAGAAGCACGAAAGCAGATACAAGAGGCACTTTCAACCATTAATGAAGAGTCTGCTGCAATTATCGCCGCATCACTTAGTAATGTGCTCTCAACAACTGTAACAGCTGAGTATGTTAAGAACTTTGAAGTGCATGGAGTAAAGCTTTCAAAAAGGCTCTATGTAAATTCTCGTGATGTTGCATTGCAAACAACGAAAGTTATCAACGATGCAGTCAAGCAGAATAAAACCATTGCCGAGATATCAAAGCTTTTGTATGAGGGCTATGATTTTAAGTTGGACCCGTTACATGTAAAGGAAAAAAAGACTATTCCTAAATGGCTCAAGGAAGAACTGAATAAGCCACCATCGCAAAGAAGCTTTAAACAAGTGAGTACAATTAAAACAAAAGCCCTCAAAGCATCTTACACTCAAGCACTCAAGTCAAAAAGTTTTCAAGAACAACAGAAGCTACTTAAAAAGGCATTCTATGAAAAGAGCCGGTACTATGCAAATAGAATTGCGCAAAATGAAGTAATGAAGTCATACAGCATCGAGAGGGCTAAAATGTTAGCAGATGATGACGAGGTCGAGGTAGTGAAGCTTAGGATGTCTCAGACGCACGAGAGAGTGGATATTTGCGATTATCACGCTAGTGTTGATAAGTTTGGGCTTGGGAAAGGTGTCTATCCAAAAAGCAGAGCACCGATTCCACCTTTTCATCCATTCTGCAGATGTAGATTACAAGAGATTATCAGCAGAAGTGCAAAAGATGCGCATTATGACGCCAAAGCAGATAAAAAAGCCATGGAGAAGTTTAACTCATATGAAAGAAGATTGATAGTCGGTTCGCAAAGAAGACTTGATATGTTTTATAAGAGTGGGGATGTATTAAAAAGCTCTTATATGGGCTTTCCTATGTATATTGATGATATTAATAATGTTAGATACATTGGCGGTAAAATAAAAAGTAATACACAAAAAATGCAAGATTTTATTCCAGTAAAAACAATAAAAGATGCAGAGAATAGATTGAAATCTATAGGCATTGAAGATGTATCTCTAAAAGGTCTCAAAAAAGATGGATTAAATGCAGTTGTTAGAGCTTTTGAAGAAGAACATAAAATCTCACCAATCAAACTGTATAAAATCTCTACATACAGGAAAAAAACTGATGCGGCGAGAGCAGGGTATAGCGGAAGTCTAAAACAAATTAGAATTAATCTTGCACATATTGGGGACATAAAAGTAGAAGATATAGTCAGCTATGAAGAGCGAATAAAGGTGATTGAGCAGGATATTAAAGAGTGGACCGAAAAGTATTTAGGAAATGAAAAATATAATCAAAGAGATATAAGGCGTTTTTTAAATAGAAGCAAGGCAGAGATACATAAAACACGTGACAAGATACTATCTGGACAAAAAGCGAAAAAATGGAGTGTTTCTTCAAGATTTGAAAAAACAGAAGACAATCTTTATGCTACAATAAAGCATGAGATTGGACATCACAGACATGATGTATTTTTTAATTATGAAGATGTGTATCACGTTGATAAAATAAAAGCAGTTTCAGAATATTCAATAACAAACTACAAAGAGTACTTTGCAGAGCATTATTCTGAGTATAGAGTTAATGGAGCCGAGAATGTTCCAGAAAGGATGTTAAAACTTTTTAAGGAGATAGATAATGACAAGTGATAGATGCTATAACTGTAAACACTATTTTGGCGATCTTTCATGCTTGGCCTTTGAGAAAATACCAAGCGAGATAATATTAGGGAAAAACCCACATACAAAGCCACTAAAGAATCAAGACAACAGCCTTGTGTTTGTGAATAAAAACATAAGCAAAGAAGAGTATGAAAAGATACTGTTCCCCTCAGTTAAAGATTAACCCTCAACCTCAAAAACACTACAAAGCACCTTATATCCATCAAGTCTGTCTTCATCACTGATGGTGCTTTTCCATCGACAAAGAAACTCACTTGAAAGCTCAGGCACTATTGCATCACGTATCTCTTTTTCTAAGCCGTATAACTTCTCATAGATAGACTCCACACCATCATATTCATTCAAATCAAAGCCAAAGTATATTTTTACTGTGTTTTTTTCTTTTAGAAAGCCTATATCATCACTTGAAGATGCAACAATGCGGATGAGCGGGTAATCATCTGGAGAAATGTCATCCTCTAAACCAACCTTACATGTAGCAATATTTGGAATGAGTTCTAGTTTTGCTTTAATAGCTAAAAGTGCTTCATACATTATGCCCTCCCTATCTCTATGCTGTAGAGTGATTTTCCGCTTACTTCACGCTGAGTTTCTAATGCTGTGCTAAGAAGTGCATCATACTCTTTGGAATAAATCTTAAGTTTTTGGGCAAAGACGTCATCTGGTTTAGAGTTACACTCAAGGGATGTGATAATGTAACACTTGAGTATGGAGAGCTTTTCAAGATATGCGGTGTCTGTAATGCCTGTAAGTGATGCTTCATTGATAGCTCTTGTTTCTCTATCTTCTGTAATTCTCTTGGCGAGGTATTCATCTGGGTATGTGTATTGTAGTGCCATTATTTAAGTTCCTTTTCTAGTTTGTTAAAAAATTCGGGTAGTTTCTTTAGTCCGTCATCAAGTGCGAGGGTTAGGAACGGATCGCCTTTGTAGCCTGGGTGGTGTATTACTTTTGCAAAAGCAAACCCAAAATGTTTATTTGCTCCGACTTTGTAGAGCTTAAAGACTCCTTTTTTAGATTGTTTTGCGAATTGTTTTGTGTTCTGAGTTGCCCATCTTAACGCTTTTCTTTTGTTTGGTTTGATTAAGTGCGGTTTAGTTCCCCAATGCACAAAGAGAGCATAAGGAGCTAGTTTTTTGTCTACTCCTACATAGTGCGCATTGCCTTGCTTGTGTAGAAACACAGCTTTCATCATTGCACCCGTCTTAGTATGCTTATCAGCTCTCTCTATGGCTTTATCATAAACATAATCTACAAACTCTTTCATAGTCTTGCTTTTATCTACATCAGCGAGCTTTTTAAAAGTTTGATTTATTTCATCAAGCTCACTCTGGTTTATCTGTACCATTGTCTCTCACTTGTGCAAGTTCTTCTATCTCTTTTGTTATTTGCTCTTTTTGTTTGTTTTCCAAGCCCTCTAAGTCCATAAATGCAAGCTGTTCTTTTTTGATGGCTTCGTATGTTTTGCCGAGATTGTAGTTAAAGAGTGCATCTGCTGTCTCTATTTCTGTTTTTATATCTTTGATGTTAAAGTCCATAGGGTAGGAGACCTCTATTTTGTTCTCAATTTCTAACCATTTGCATACAATATCAAAACAATTACGCTCAAAGTCTTCAAGTCTTTGTGAGAAGTCAATAAGGGCTGAGTTTAAAGCCTGAAATCGGTACATCTTTGCAATACCGCTTTCATTCCCTGAACTTTCAAACACTTCCGTATGTGCGACTTTTTCTATTAAGTCTTCAAGCCTTTTAATCTCATCTTGGTACACTTTAGCAGGTGCATCAGGCGGAGAGATAAACTCTGGTTTTTTATCTTTATAAACAAGGACATTGTTGACACCGACATTGAGGTCTTTAATATCATCTGCTGTCTCTACATTATAAGTAAGAAGTGAAAAAGTTTGCCCTCTTAATATCTCATCAAGCTCGCTTCTAAGATTCATAATACGCTTTTGAATATCTGCAATTTGGACAAACTCTCCAACGTTTGGGAATGTGCCACTCTCACTAAATGCTACAACAGGGCAGCGACCTATGTTATGTGTGCCACTCTCAATGATGTTTTTGTCTTTATCAAGAACACGCCACTCTGTCTTGTCATAGTATCTGTAAATGGTCTCGATATTAGTCTCTTTAAACGGCTCTGTATTGTCAACGCTAAATTCAAAGACAACCCACTCAAAATATCCGAACTTGTCAAGCTTGTAAGAGTGTATATTCTCAGGGAATACTTCTATAAAATAAGGAAGCATTCTATTCTCTACCTGCTCTTTAAGATTAGCTGCCTTTTGTTTTGGCATATCTATAATGCAGAGATTAGCACCTCTTACCTTTGCATTGATAGCAAAGTTTTGAATGAATACATCTATGGAGTTGTTTTTAAGGTCAATATCTTTAAGTATAGGCTTTAAGAGAGTGTTTCCAACATCACGTCTTATGCTTTTTTGTGCAAGGTATGAGACAAATTGTTTAGCTTTTGGCTTCATATAGTTCACGCAGTATGCAAGCTCTTTTCTGTTTGTAAATTTGTCTTCATGCTCTCTTGCAAATTGCACTAGATAACTACTATCAAAACCCTCAAAAGCCTCTTTGGCAAAGTTCCAGCTACTTTTATAATCCATATCTTGCCTTTGTTATACATTTTTTAAAATATTAATCTTCTTTTCTGCCATTTTTTCGATTTATGACAACAAAGAGGTGTAAAGTTTTTTAAATTGACAGCTGGAGGGCTTAAAATTGTTAAAAATACTAACACAACTGCTAGAGGCAGGGAAGATTACAGAAGATGTTGCAAAAGAGATTGACGGAGATATTTCTCCTGAATTTTCTAAGCTAAGAGACGAGAGTGCATCATGGAGAGTGAAATATCAGGACTTAAACAAAAGTTATGAGAGTGTTTCAAAAGCCAAAGATGAACTTGAGTCAAAGTTAGGCAGTTTTGATGAGCAGATAGCAAAAGCCAAAGAAGACGGTAAAAGTGAACTTGTTAAAGAGCTTGAGGCTCAAAAGTCACAATTGCAAGAGACACAGGCAACGCTTGAAGCAATATCAAAACAAAACAAAGAGCTAAAGATTGAGACGGCGTTAAAAAGTTCTCTTTCAAAGTTTGATGTAGTTGATACTGACTTAGTAGAAAACTATCTGAAAAATCTTGTTGCGTTAGACGGTGATAATTTGAAGTTCAAAGACGGCGAGAATGTTTTAAGCCTCGATGAGGGACTTTCAAAGTTTTTTGAATCTAAACCGAACTTGCTTAACCCAAAAGGGAATAGCGGAAGCGGTACGGATAATGGCGGCACAAGCTTTAAAGACAAAAGTTTTTCAGAGCTGAGCCTTGATGAAAAAACAGAGCTTTACAAAAAAGACAAAGCACTGTATGAAAAATTAAAAGGTGGTAACTAATTATGGGTACAAGACTAGCAGATATGATAATTCCTGACGTATGGAATGACTATATTTTAGAAAAGACGGCAGAGACGAACGTGTTGCTTAACAGCGGTATTTTAGCAAATGATGATGCAATTAAAACACTTGCAAATGGTGCGGGTGAGTTTGTAAATATGCCTTTCTTCCAAGATTTAACAGGAGAAGCTGAGCGTGGCGGCATCGGGTTTGATGGAACGGCACTTACACCTAAAAAAATCACAACACAAAAAGATGTAGCGGTTAAGATTTTCGGTGCGAACAGCTGGGATAGTTCAGACTTTGCAGGGCTTTTAAGTGGTGCAAAACCTATGGAAGCTATTGCAAGCCGTGTAACAGAGTTTTGGAACAGAGAGAAGCAACGTACCCTTATCGCTTCACTAGGCGGTGTGTTTGCTGGAGCGTTATCTTCTACTCACGTGCTTGATATTAGTGGTGGAACTGGTGCAGCGGCTGTTATTGACGCAGGCTCAACGATTGATGCTAAATCACTTCTTGGAGATAAGGCAGGTGGATTAACTGCTATGGCTATGCACTCAGCAACGTATGCGAAACTGCAAAAAGACCAGCTTATTGTATATGAGACAGTAGCAAATCAGCAAATTACAATCCCTACATACCTTGGGTATGCGGTAGTAGTAGATGATGGGCTTCCTGTAGATACTACTAACGGCATTTATACAACTTATTTGTTTGGCAATGGTGCAATAGGTTATGCAGATGTGGCACTTGGAGACATTGCAGTAGAGACAGACAGAGATACACTCGGCGGTGTTGATGTGCTTACTTCTCGTTCTGGTTTTATTATGCACCCACGCGGTGTTAAATGGGCTGTAACAACTGCAAACCCAACAAATGCAGATCTTGCAACTGATTCAAACTGGGGCAAAGTGTACGAAGATAAAAACATTCGTATGATTGCTTTTAAACATAAGTTAGCGTAAAAGGCTGACTTATGGGAATGATAAGTTTTAGAAAAAGAGCTGTTCAAGAAGAAGTTCAAGAAGAAGTTCAAGAAGAAGTTCAAGAAGAAGTTCAAGAAGAAGTTCAAGAAGAAGTTCAAGAAGAAGTTCAAGAAGAAGTTCAAGAAGAAGTTCAAGAAGAAGTTCAAGAAGAAGTTCAAGAAGAAGTTCAAGAAGAAGTTCAAGAAGAAGTTCAAGAAGAAAATCCTAAAAAAACAGCTCCAAAAAAAACAAAAGGAAGATAGATGGCTCTTTTAGACACAAAACAAAATGTAGTTCTGTTTAAATATGGCGGAACGCCTACAGCAGATGATGTTGTAAACATTAACGACATTGTTCTAGTGAGTCCTGATATCAAGCAACAAGACTTTAAAGAACTTGACGGAGAGATGGGGAATACACAAAGCTTCGTCGATGAAGAGCACACTACCGCTCAACTTGCAATCAAAGCAAAACTAAGAGGGAATAACAAAGCAGGTGATGCACTTGGAACACCTCCCGCAATTAAAGATTTATTGTTATCAAGTGGACTTGCACAAGAAGTACAAAATGATGGAACAAATGACACAGGTGTGAAATATTATCCGAATCAAGGCAATCTGCAGCCAGCAGAGGCACTTGTTTATGTCGATGGTCGAAAGCGTGTTATTGATGGGATAGTAAGTGATTTTAAACTAAGTGGAACTGTCGGAGAGGTTGTAATCGCCGAGTTTACATCAAGTGGATATACGGATGTTTTGTTTGTTAATGAAACAAACCCTACCGTAACGCTTGATAGCGAATCGCTAATGATTGTTAATAAAGTATCAGCAATTACAGTGGGCAGTGCAGTATTAAATCTAAAATCATTTGATTTCTCGCTAAACAATGATATTCAAGATATTTACGCGATTAACTTAGCTAAATATGAAAGAGTTGATTTTGATCCTAAAATTTCTTTGACGGCGTATGAAGACTCAGCATCTACAGCGTGGGATGACTTGGCAACGCAGAGCATTAAAAGCGTTATTATCACGCTCGGAAATGGTGCAGGGAAAACCGTAACGCTTACTATTGGCAGTGCTAAACCACTTACAAACTCAGAGAGTGACGACAGTGGAAAGCTTGGTATTACAAGGGAGTTTAGATGCTTAAAAGATGGCACAAGTGGACACCATTTTGAGTTGCTTTACAGTTAATAGATAAAAGAGGGGTTTTTGTAGTTTCCCCTCACTAAAAAACTGCCTTAAAAAATTACAAGGAAAAAACTATGAAGAAAATTAAATTAAACAGAAAAAAAATCAACTTTGAAGTTGAGTTCCCAGATGGTGCAAAGTTTGAGTATGAGTATCTTGAGACGACAACAAAACAAATTGACAAAGGTATAGATATTGACGGCGTAAAAGAGACCTTAGCTTATGCGAAAGAATCACTATTAGAGTGTCTCAGTTCAAAAGCAGACGGGGCAGTAGAAAAACTCATCGAGTATCAAAACGAAAACGGCAATATCTATGACTTTAAAGGACAGCTTGATGAAGAGCTGGGAAAGCTACACAAAAGAGGCTAGAAAGTCTTTATGAATGGGTAAGGCAAAATGCAAGGGGAAGTGGCGAACTCTCCCTTGAAGACGAAGAAAGGGAAGAGATAAACAATAACCCGTTATCAAAGATAGTTTTTTTTGATGACGATATTGACATGTTTGTGCTGACAAGAATATTTTTACAGATACCGTTTGAATATGGCGGCATGGGTTCTGTTTCTGGTAAGCACTACGAAGCGACAAAAGACTTCTTGAAATGGAATAATTTTAGTGTAAAAGATTTTACACCTGTTGTGCTTCAAATGGGAAGAATATTTGCAGAGGAACTGCAAAATAAAAAATAAACTAAAAGGGCTTTACTTTGGAAAAAGATTTACGAATAAAAATTAGTATTGACAAAGACACAGGAAGCCTTAAAGTAGTTAATGGCGAATTTGATGAACTTAATAAAAAAGTAAATAAATCAAATTCATCAGTAAGTTCTATGAAATCGTCACTTCTTGGATTAGCTGGAGCAGTTGGCGGAATTTATGCAGTAGAAAAAGCTTTTGAAGCAGTAATCAAAACAGGCTTTGCTTTCAACAAAAATATGGAAGATTCTATCGCGGGGCTTACCGCTTTAACAGTCGCAACAAGTAGCAATGTTTCAGCTATGGGTAAACATTTATCTATTGCTGAGAAATACAACTTGTCACAAAAAGAGGCGATTAAAACCGCTAACGAACTTGCAAAAATCAACGCAGAAACACCGCATACACTCAACCAAACAAACCAGATTTATAAAGCTATGTATGTATCTATGAAAAAAGCAGGTGCATCTAACGAACAGATGATAAATCTTACTAAAAAAGTAAGTATTGCGGCAGGTGCTGCGGGTATAGAATTTAATTCGCTCCTCGCAGGTGTTGACGGTCTTGCAACTGGTACTGTTTTAGCAAATAGTGACTTAGGAAGATTTTTAAGTGGATTAGGGTTAACGAATAAAGAACTAAAAGAAAGTAGCGATGTAGTAGGACTTCTAAATAGTAAGCTAAAAGACTTTAGAGCCGTTGATAACATGACCACGGCTGTATCAAATCTTCAAAACTCATGGGAACAGTTAGCCGGAATATTAACGGCGGATATGTTCGACAGTATCAAAGAAGGCATTAAAAGCACAACGTCAAGTATAGACGAAATGGCAAACAAACTTAAAGCTATTGAAGAGGCGAATGTAAAAAGAAGACAATTTGAAATCAAATCAGAATTAGAAGAAACGAAAAGACTTTATCTAAACACTTTTGATAGAATAGAACAAAGCAGAAAAACAAGTTTCAGCATGTGGACAGGAAGTGAGAAAAAGCTTAATGCTGATTTACTTGAATATCAAAATAAATTGACTGATTTAACAAAAGAGTATGATAGTGTTGTTTCTAAAATAAATAAAACAAATAAAGGTGACGGACTAACAAAAGAAAATAAAACATGGCAAGAAACTTTAAACGGTCTTGACGGAAGTTCATTTAATGGCATCAATAAGATGTCAGAAGCAATCAACAAGAAATACATTGATGCACAGGAAAAAGCAAGAAAACAACAAATAAAAGATTCTCAAGAGTGGATTAAAGCTCTAAAAGATTTTAATAAATTTGATCCGTTTATTGATGAAAAGCCGAAAATTGCAGCATCCCAACAAGTATGGGAAGATTACTACAACAAGTTAAAAGATTACAAAACTGCTTGGCTTATTTCTGATGACCGCTCAACTGCTACGACAAACGCTGATTTGATGGGGTTAAAAGGTGCTGATTATGACAAATATGTCAACAGCTATAAAAACAACTATCTTAAAAAGTTAGAAGATGCAAGCAAAAAGACATCTAAAGAGATTAACTATGTTTTCACTAACGCTTTTAAGGGGATGGAAAACTCGTTGACTAATTTTGTGATGACTGGAAAAATGGACTTTAATTCACTTGCAAACTCCATCATATCTGACATGGTGCGAATGTCTATACAGCAGAGCATTACTAAGCCACTGACCGCTGCATTTTCAAGTGCTTTTGCAGGAGGCTTTGGCAGTCTTTTTGCAAACGCACACGGAGGGGCCTACGAAAGCGCGTCACTTTCTCAGTATTCAAACAAAGTAATAGACACACCAACGCCTTTCATGTTCGCGAATGGCGGTGTGCCAAATCTTGGAGTATTCGGAGAAGCGGGAGCGGAAGCGATTATGCCGCTCACAAGAGTCGGCGGCGATTTAGGCGTAAAGAGTTCCCCATCTAATGTAGTAATAAACATAGAAAACAATTCAGGTCAAGAGATAGACGCAAGCGCAATAAGCGAAATGACACGAACGAATGAACGGGGTGAACAAGAGAAAGTTATTACAATGGTTATTGACGGCGTGAATCGAAATGTTAAAGGTATGCGAGACGTACTAAAAGGAATCAGATAATGGCAACTTTCCCAACTCTCCCTATTACGAAAATAAGCAGAAAAACGAACAAGCCACTAATCAAGCAATCTTACGGCGGCGGATACGAACAACAGCGCCTTAAAAATACACGAAACATTAAAGAATTTTCACTGACTTTTAGTGTTTTAACGCAGGCAGAAGCGCAAGTGCTAGAAGACTTTTTTGATGCTAACCAAGGCTTTATGTTTGACTTTTATGACGCAGTATTTGCAACAACACATCAAGTAAGATTTACAAGTGACAGCATCTCTTTCAATCAAGATATGCCTCGCTATTTCTCAACTTCATTAACATTGAAGGAAGTGTAAGATGTTAAGTTTAAGCCCTGTAGTAAAAACTGAAAAGAACAAACTCACATCTGACAGCGTATTTCTTGCCATGCTTGAAATAAACATCCCCGGCGTTGCAGAGACAGTTAGAATTGTAAACAATACCGAAGACATCACATGGAACAGTATTCTGTGGCAACGTTTTCCTTTTGAAATTCAAGAAGTCAGCGAAAGCGCAAACGCCGAAACAGCACAATTTCAAATAAAAGTGGCAAATGTAAATAATGTTATCGGACAGTATATAAGAGAATATGATGTCTATCTTAAAACAAATGGATTTGCGCCGCTCACGCTAAGTTTATACATCGTCAACAGCAAAGACTTAGAAAATACAACACCGGTGCTTGTGCAGAATTTAACACTTTCCACGCAATCAGTCAATCAGCTTGAAGTTACTTTTACAGTGTCCGCTAGAGATTTGTACAGAGCCAGAACACCGCTCAATAGAATGTTCCCGAATCTATGTAGATTTAAATTTAAAGGTACAAAGTGTCTTTATTCGGGAGAAGAAACAACATGTGACAAAACGCTTGCAAGATGCAGAGAGCTTGATAATTCTGATCGCTATGGCGGTTTTCCAACTATAGGGAACAAAGGCGTGACAGTATGACAAAATACATAGGCATCCCATATTTGGATAAAGGGCGAACGTTTGCAGGGTGCGACTGCTACGGGCTTGTGAAACTTTATTATAAGAACGAACTAAACATTGACATCCCAGAAGTTAACACGGGAGCAGAAACACCGCGCAGAACTTTAGCCGTATATTTAGAGCAAATAAGCAAAAATTGGAGAGAGACAACACCGCAGAAAAACGCAGTCGTGGCAATGTGTTTAAATGCAGAACACCCGAAGATTGTTACACATTTCGGCGTAATGCTAAATGATAAAACAATGCTGCACAGTTATGAAAATGCACATTCACATATAATTGATATAGAACATCCAACAGTAAAAAATCAGATAAAAGGGTTTTATAAATGGCACTTTTAACAAAGCTAAACAATCCTTTTGATATTAACGACAAAGAAGTAAGCGAAATAAGCCACGGGGTAGCCGTTTTTTATTATCTAAACAGCGAAAAAGAGGGCATTGAGTTTGTAGCATCCGTGAATGGCGCAATCATAGAAGACTACACGTACATTTTAAAAGAAAAAGATCACTTGGCTTTTGTTGCTATTCCGAAAGGCGGAGGAGGCGGAGGCAGTAATCCACTTAAGACAGTTGCGATGGTTGCGCTAGTGATAGCTGCTCCATATGCAGCCGGTGCGCTAATGGGTGCAACTGCGGGGATGGTTGGTGCTGGAGTATACGGCGGAATGTCCGGGGCTTTAATTTACGGCGGAATACAAGCGGCTGTTATAATCGGCGGCGGACTTTTAATAAACACGCTAATGCCAACGCCACAGCCAGCAGGGCTAAACAGCAGTTCATTGGAAAACGTGTCCCCGACGTACTCTTTTAGCGGCGGAAGTAATGCACAGGCAGCAGGCAGCGCACTTCCTATAATGCTTGGGGAGGCAAGAGTAACACCGCCAATCATTGGAAGTTATATCTCCCTTGCCGGTGACAAACAGCACATTAATATCTTAATGGCGGTAAACGATGGAGTAGTTGACGATATTACGGATGTAGAAATTAACGGGCAGCCTATTGCAAACTATAATGAAGTTTCTTTTTCAATCACAAAAGGGGCAAACAATCAAGCAGCCATAGGAAATTTCAGAGATAGCGTATTAACTACATCGCTACAAAGAGGGCTAAACGAGTTAAACGCAGTAACTACATATACAACAGCAGGAAATAGCGTTCAAGAGTTAGAAGTAGTTGTTGCTTTTCCAAAAGGGCTTTACTATGTCAACGATAATGGAAACTACACAAGCAGGACAGTGCAGTTTGATATTCAATATCGCCCCACCGGAGAAACGACATGGTATCTAGGACATAGCGAATCAATAACAGATACTTTTAAAACAACAAAAAGATTGGCATATAAGTTATCAAACAAATTGCCGAATCAATATGAAATTAGAGTTATCAGGACGAGTGATTACAGCACTAACACAAGAGTTGCGAATGATTTTACGCTTGATTATGTAAATGAGATAGTGTATGACGACTTCACATATCCGAATGTAGCCCTGTTAAGTGTAAATGCTATGGCAACAGACCAGCTTAACGGTGGGATGCCTACTGTTACATGTAAGTGTATAAATATTGGCACTGTAAAACAGAAAAACAATCCTGCTTGGGCGTGCTATGATTTGCTTAAACGAGAGGGAATATCAGACAATGATATAAACTTGGATAAGTTTCAAGAATGGGCGGAGTATTGTAATTTCAAAGGCTATACATGCAATCTCTACTTAGACGCACAACATGAGCTTCAAGCAGCTTTGAACATGGTTTCGATATTGGGACGTGCAACGGTCGTGCAATTTGGCAGTACATTCACGCCGATTATAGATAAAGCGGTGGAAATCCCTACTCAGTCCTTTCTTTTTACAAGCGGAAACATAGTTGACAGTAGCTTTTCACTTGACTATGTACCATACAATGAGCGCTCAAATGTAGTTGAAGTTACATACTACGATGAAACAGACGGATACAAGTCTAAAACAGTTCAAGTACAGTCACATGACTATGACATCACTACGATTGAAAAGAAGTCAGCCGTTAATCTTTATGGATGCACAAAGCAACAACACGCTGCGAATTATGCACAATTCCTACTTAACAACAACAGATACATAACTGAAACAGTATCATTTGTGGCAAGCATCGATGCGATAGCCTGCACGGTTGGGGATGTCATAAAAGTCGGCAAAAAGTATATGACAAATACAATGGCAGATGGAAGAATAGTATCTGCTACTAACACAACTATTACACTTGATCAAGAAGTATTTTTAACCGCGAACGAACTCTATGAAATACAAATACGTCTAGCGACTGATGAAATCATAACAATTGACGTTCCAGCAGTTGCAGAAGACACATTAACTGACACACTGACCGTAAGTGAAATGGCAATTATCCCACAACAGTTTGATGTCTTTGCATTTGGCTTGCAGACAACAGAAGCAACAAATCTCTACAGAGTTGCAAGCGTAACAAGAGACACAGATTTGACACGCAAAATACAAGCAATTGAGTACAACGCGGATGTTTATAATGACAGCGCCGTTATACGTGTTGAAGAAGTGATATACGTTGATAACGTTGCAAACTTACAAGCTGATGAAGTACTCATTAAAAATGCAACGGGAACAGTTGATGAAATACTCACACTTAGCTGGACGAGCTCTAAGTCGGAAAACCCTGTTTATGTTGATGGAAACTATGTAGGCATGTCATACGCTAATACTTATGAATTTAAAAATGAACTCATTCAAGACAAAACATATGTTTTTAAAGTCGGCAATTGCGAGATAACTCATAAATTCATAGGAAAATCTGACATCCCTGCAAATGTAAATAACTTTTTATTTGAAGAAAATAAAAGTGGGAAAAAGCTAACTTGGAGCAAAAACACGGAAGTGGATCTTAAAGGCTATAAAATAAAGTACAACTACGGCACTTCTACAGATTGGAACAACGGGGTAGATTTATTTGACGGATACCTATCTGTAAACTCCTACGAGGGTGCGTTTCCAAATATTCAAGGCACTTATACTTTTATGGTCAAAGCTATAGACACATCACTTAACGAGAGTTTATCCCCAGAAACAATAGTTATGAATGTAGCCGATGTAAAAATCAACAATCTCATAGAAACATATGACTTTTCAAACTTTATCGGAGAAAAAACGAATTGTATTGTTGATGAAAACGGGGTGCTAATTGCAAACGGGCTAAATGCATTAATGTATGATTTAGCAGACACTGAACAATTTTATGACAAGCAAGACAGCGCTATTTTTTATGACGGCACATATGAAGAGATGATATATATCGACCACTTTACGGCTGGAGCGACAGCAAAAGCAGTTTTACAATACTCCGGCTCATCTGATGCAAAGTTTTACTATAAAAAAGACTATAACCGACCTCTTTATAACTTTGAAAATCTTATGTACTACAAAAACGATACAGATTTAATGTATGAGGATGTGGAGTATCAAGCATATGTAAATGGGTTTGATGTTGTTTACGGCGAAAATGTGACTATAAAAGTAGACTATCCACAAACAGAAGCGCAGTCAAGCATTGCGTCACTAAAAATAGTAGTCGATGCAGACGACATCATAGAAAAACTAAATGATTTCACGGTACAAGCAGGCGGCACAACATACACATCAAACAGTATAGATATCATCAAAAATGTGCAAGCAACATTGCAAGGGGGGAGCGGTATCAATTTTCAATACACAAAAAGCAATAACAGCGTCACAATAAATGTTTATGATGCAAGCGGAACGGATGTAGGCGGTCTATGTGACCTAATTTTAACGGGTTATAAAATTTAAAGGAGAAAATATGGCATTACCGGCAAGCGGAGAACTGGGCGGAAACACAGTAACACAAGCCCAATTTAAAACAAAGATAGAGGATTTAAGGGATGAAGTTGCGACAAAAGCAAATGAGAGTGGAGACGCTACTCAAACTTTCAAAGTAGCTGATGCTACAAATGATGATGAAGCAGTTAGTAAATCTCAACTTGATAGTAAAGCTTTACTTGGTGGTAGTGCTACTCAACTATTTAAAGCAAAAGCTGGTGCAGCTAGTGATGATGTTGTTAATAAAGGGCAATTAGACACTAAAGCAAATACAGCAGATTTAAAAGAAATCGGAGTAGGTCAAACTTGGCAAGATGTAAAGAATGATAGAAAAAATGATATTACATATACAAATACAACAGGTAAGCCAATAATGATAAACATCAGTGCCTCAACAACAGACACTGAAAAGGTAAGTCTTTTTATTGGGGATGAGGAAGTTTCTTTTTTTAAGCAATATGTATCTTCGAGCGATATATGGGTAACACTTTCAGCAATAGTTCCATCTGATGCTACATATCGTTTAAGCTCTGAACAAGGGATTATTAACACTTGGCAAGAATTAAGATAAGGGGGAAAATATGAAAAATTACATAAATGATAAAAGCGAGATATTTAGTTATGAAGATGATACACCTAAAGAAATTTTAGAGTTAAAAATAAAAGAATTGGGATTAACTCCTATTTCGGATGAAGATTTAACAATACTAAGAACTCCTTCAGATGAAGAGATGTTAAGAAAACAACAAAAAGCTTTTAATGATGCAATCCAAATCCACTTAGACACGCAAGCACAAAGTCTTAGATATGACAATATAAATGCTATTGGTAAGTATGTTGGTTATGAAAATGACTTTCAAGCTGAAGCTGAAGCACTTGGTGCTTGGGCTAGTTCTTGTTGGAAAGTTGCTGGAGAGATTGAAGCAGATGTAAAAGCTGGGAATAGAGATATGCCTACAGTTGATGAAGTTCTTGCTGAACTTCCTGTTTTTGAATAGGGAAATGCTATGCATAAAGAACAATACATTAAAAAGTTTGAAAATGATACTAAAAAAAGAAGCAGAATTATGCGGCTGCTTCTTGTTCTTGACCAGCTAGGGAATGTAGTATTTTTCAATGGCTCGCAAGATGAAACTATTAGCTCGCATATAGGCAGAACAGGTAAAGCTAAATGGTTGTGTAGAATTTTAAGAAAGCTTGAAAGTAAGCATTGCTTGAAAAGTTTAGGAGAATAATATGACAGATGAAGCAATGAGAGATTTACTAGCGAGACATGATACAGATATAGTAGAGCAAAAAGCTACTATCAAATCATTAGTTGTAAGTGTAGAACATTTAGTAGTAGCGCAAACAGAGACTAATGAGCAATTAAAGGATATTAGTAAATATTTAGCTAAACAAGCAATATTTACTAATAAACTTGAAACAATGGATAGAGAAATTAAAGAAGCTTTTGTTAGACGGGATAAAGATTTAGTAGAAAAAATTAAGAGATTTCATCAAAGAGTGGATGAAATAGATGTAATACAAAAAGATGAGAATGGATGTAATAGTGTTCGTTTGCTGCACAAAGATGTAGAGTCAATAAGTAGAGATGTTGCAAGACTTATAGGGCTGTCAGAAGAACATAGAATGAGTATTGAGCAGTTAGAGAAGAAAGATGCTGCTGCTGTAGCTCCTACAACTATTAGATGGGCTACTGGAATAATTATACTTTATTCAATAACTTTTGGTACTTACGTAGTACAAGGGTTTAGTGAAATGAATAGCTTAAATTCTAAAATATCTGTTTTGTTAGAAAGAAATATTAGAGATGTTGCAGAACTTATACATAAAAAGGATAAATAATGATACCGATTGTAGGAACTTTAATTAGTAAAGTAGTAGATGCAGGAACAAGCTTATTTAAAAGTTATTTCCCACCGGATCTAAGTCCTGAACAGAAAGCTAAACTAGAAGCAGGTATTCAAGCTTATCAACTTGAAATGAATAAGGAGTTAAATGAGTACTCTAAAACAATTATTGAAGAACAAAGTAAAATCATTCAAGCAGAAGCTAACGGTGAGGGCTGGTTACAAAGAAACTGGAGACCAATTACAATGCTTACTTTTGTTTTTATTATTGCTAATAACTATATCCTATATCCTTATATTACATTATTTGGCGGCAAAGCAATTGCTTTAACTATTCCACCAGATATGTGGGGTTTACTAAAACTTGGATTGGGTGGTTACGTAGTTGGTAGAAGTATTGAGAAGTCAATTAAAGTTTATAAGGAAAATAAATGAAATCTAAATATTTTAAAATTCATGAGCTAGTACCTAAATCCCTGTATGAAAAATATGGAAATAAAGCTTGGAGATATGTGGATCCAAGGCTGATTGAAAGTATTGATAAACTAAAAGAACACTTTAATCTTGGAACTATGACTATAAATAATTATTTCTGGGGTGGCAAAAGAGAGTGGAGCGGAATAAGAACATCAGATAGCCCTTACTACTCGTTAGGTTCTCAGCATAGCTATGCTAATGCTTTTGATATAGTTTTTAGTGATTATAGTGCGGAGGAAGTGAGAAACTATATTATTGGCAATAAAGATTTATTTCCGCATATTAAAGGCTTAGAACTAGGCGTTAGCTGGGTACACCTTGATGTAAGAAATGAAGATGAAATGATTTTATTTAAGTCGTAATATTATGACTTAGATCTGTTCTCTAAAATATTCTTTAGAACAGGAAGCCCGTGCTGCATTAAAATTTTCTTCTTTTTATTATATTGTTTAACTGCACTTTCAGAAACGCCTAGAAAATCAGCTATTTCTTTTAGTGTTGCTTTTTTTATAGCCATTTTGGATATTCTCCTGCTTCTGCATCTCTTATTAACTCGGCATCATTACCAAACTTACTTTCTAAAAATTCATAACTATCAATCTCTATTCCGCTTTGGAATTCATCTAAGAAATAATCAGTTAAAATATCTTGTATTTCTTCATTTGTATCGTCTTGAGAGATGTAGTTCTCATTATTATTTTTTCTTTCATCATTAACTTTTTTGATTTTTAATAAAATCTCTTTTAAAACAGCTTTCATTTTAAGTCCTTTTTTTTTGATATACAATATTGTAGCTATTAATATATTAATTATTACTTAAAAAGTATAGATAAACAATACTTTTGTAATATTTCTTTAAATTAGAGTGTTTCTATTAAAATGCTGTCATGTTTAATTTCGGTTACAGTAGGTTTAGTAAGTGGTACAAGCATGTTGGTAGAAGATGTGATGAGAATTGTGAAATTTTAGAAAACATACTATAAAAGGTTTGTACCGTTTTTGACCCGTTTTATTTCAATCTACTTTCAATGTAAAAAATTGTATCGTTTATAGAAGTGCCATATTTTCGCATTTTGATTGAAAATAAATTGTAAAAAAACACAGGGGACTTAACAAGATTTTAACAAAATAGCTCAGTAGATAGGGCTTTATTCTTATTTTGTACCGTTTTTGTACCGCTTATTTAAAAAGCCTATACTCATCTTTTCACGTTTTGGCATAAAGTGAGCATAAATTTTTAATGTTATTTGCAAATTCTCATGACCGAGTGTATTTGATACCCACATTGCATCGATGCCATTATTCAACATGATACTTGCAAAAGTGTGCCGTGTCGTGTGCAAAGTCTTAATGTCTTTAAAATTAAGCTCTCTTTGCACTTTTTTAAATGCAGTATAAAAATGATAATTTGTATTGTAATATTCATTTTTCTTTGACAAAAATACAAAACTGTTTTTCATCCCTGTTTCAAGCTGCTGCATTTTAAAAAATTCTTTCGCTTTTTCTATCATCTCTATGTCTCTATTGCTTGATATTGTTTTTGGACTGTTTATAATGCCGTCCGCAATTGTCTTAGATATAGAAATAGTATATGTTGTAAAATCAACATCTTCCCATTTTAAAGCAAGCAACTCGCCACTTCTCATCCCTGTAAAAAAAGAAATTCCTATAAAGTTTCTTATGCTTCCATGCAAAGTTGACAGCATCAAGTCTATCTCGTCAAGTGTAAAAGTTTTTATCTTTTTTACTTCTTTTTTAAGAGTTGGTTTTTTTACCATTCTAACAGGATTGATGTTTATATACTCGGACAAAACTGCCAGATCAAAAATATCAAGTAAAAGAACTCTGCATAAATTTATACTACTCGCGCCAAGCTCACGACTAACTAAGTAGTCTTGAAATCTTTTTATGTGAATCGGCTTTATTTCTGATACTAACATACCTTGAAAATATGGTATAATTTTATCAGTTGAAGCCGATTTATATGCTAACATTGATTTGTGCTTTAATCTCGCACTTTTTTCGCTCATTACTTCATTTAGCAGGTCAGTAATGAGTGGAACTTTTTCTATATTGCTTCCTATTTTTAAAGCTTCATTTAGCTCACCATTTTCTACTCTGTTTTTGATTATATTTTTACTGAAATTGTTATACTTCATCTTTGAAGATATAAGTTTGTCGCCATAACCAAAATAAAGAACACCGTTTCGATTTTTAAACCGTAACTTTCTCATTTACCATTCCTTTTGATAATTCATCGCGAAAATCAAGAATGGCATCTTCTATAAACACTAAAACTTTAGCATTTTTTCGCTTAAAATGGTATCCCTCTTTTAAATACCCTTGTGAAATGTAGTTGTTTATAGTACGTGGAGTTACATGTAAAAGTCTCGCAACTTCTTCTTTTGTGGTTATTGGAGGAATTAGCCTCGCAAGCCTTTCTGCATTTTTCTTTTGCATTTCAAGAATTTCAGGCAATAGTTCTAAATTTTTCAATACTCCTAGTTCCATATCTTTTCTCCTCAAATTACTTCAATTAAACATTCATCACAGTAGCCTTTGCCGCGAACTGTGTATTTAGCTTTTTTCTTGCATATCTCACATTTCATCATCTTTCTTCTCCTGTAAAATCGCCTAATCTTAGGCATAAGCAGATAGAACTTTAATATTACTATCTGCCTTGCATCTGTTCTGCTCAAAATGGAATATCTTCATCTAAATCAATAGCAGGCGGAACAGAGTCACCGATTTTGCGGCTGTTGGTAGCCACTTTGTTTTTGTGCAGGTTCATTATAAACAGGTACTTGTCCGTGCGGTGCTTGATATTGTTGTGCAGGTTGTTGCGGTGCTTGTTGTGCTGGCTGTTGATATTGCTGTTGCTGCCCTTGTTGTTGATTGTCACTTTTTGAGTCGAGCATCTGCATACTCTCCGCGATTACAGAGTGTTTTGAACGTTTCCCGCCGTTCTGATCAGCCCACTGTTCAAAGTTTAATCTACCCTCAACAAGGATTTTGCTTCCTTTTCTGAGGTATTGGTTAGCAACTTCGGCACTTTTGCCAAAAAAAGTTATATCCACAAAACAAACTTCTTCTTTTTTCTCACCATTGCTTGTGAATTTACGGCTTGTAGCGATTGCAGTTTTTGCAATTCCCACTCCGCTCTGAGAGTATCTAATTTCTATGTCTCGTGTGAGATTGCCTACTAAGATTATTTTATTAAACATTTGTTATCCTTTTATTTATTTTTTATTTTTTATTTGCCAGTGCTTCCAAAACCACCATTACGTTCATCTTCACTCTCAATTCCAAAGAGATATGATTTGTGTTCTAGTAGGGTTAATTGACCTATTTTATCGCCTTTTTTTATTTCAAAAGATGGAATATTGTCTGGTAGGTGTAAACCGTCATAAGCATCAATATTGAACCCACTAAGCGTAAACGGATTATGAATAATCATTTTAATTTCATCTTCATAATCAAGGTCAATTACCCCGACCCCATTACCAAGCATTAAGCCTTTAACAGCTAACGAACTTCTTAGCATTAGTTGAAGGTAGTGAGATTTTAGAAATTCGTCTTTAAAATAATTTATTTTTTTAACGTCTAAAACACTACTAATACCAGCATCTAATCTCTCTTTGTGCCATCTTCTCATATCTTTAACCATCGGTACGTTTTCCAAAAGATTATCTAAATCAATCGCAATACCAAGCCCTACAAGCTTAGTCTCACCCGCACCGATAGTTACATCCTCATTTGCATAAACATCCACGCAAGCGGAGTACTTGCTTCCTCTTGTGGGGAATATTGCATCTTCTCTTATTTTTTTAAACATTTGTTTTCTCCTTAAATCCATCAGCATAAAATCTGCTACAAGTTCCGCATTCAATAGGATAATTTTCATTTGCTTTTGGTTTGCGGATGCACCCATCGCAAGTTTTTTCACTGACTGCTATTGTCAAGTCTTGTTCAAAATTGTCATAGAGTTCATCGATTAAATCCTCAATCATATTCTTACAAGAAGTCTGTGGAAGTCTTCCATTTTCTTCTGTGTTGTCAATGAGTAGTTCTAAAAACTCATTTTTCGCCTCTTCTCTAGTCATTAATTTTGCCCTCCCATTCATTGCATCCAAAAGTAGGGCGAACAACATACTGCCCTAGCTCATTAATATCTTCGCATTTAGAGGCTGCGCATATAGGTTCGCTGTACCATTTACAATTATTGCAAGTTTGCTTCTCAAAATCATCATAGATTTTATTAATTATATAATGCACCCAAGCAATGTCTACACACTGTTCCGAATTTTGATATATTCCTCCTATTGCCTCATCTTTAGTCATTTAATAACTCCCTTATCCTCTTTATCTGTACTGTATTTGCTTAAGTTCTTTTTCTCTCTGTTCTTCAATATGGAAATTATCCACTAACTCCTGAACACTGTTTGCATTTCCTGCTTCTGGCAATTCTGTTACATATTCAAACCTGTACCCGAATGCTGTCTTTCTTTTTTTTGTTTCGTGAAGACAATCTCTTATATGCTCTCTTGCAATGTTTAACTTTTTTGCAGCACTTGATATTGAGTTCATAACAAAAATATGATTTTCTTGACCAACTACATAGACTTTGACTGCCTTAGAATGTGGTTGTGACTTTGCAACTCTTTCACGCCATTTTGCACGCCTCCAAGCTTGGTTATTGCCTGTAGTAATGCCGTGCTTTTTCTTTGTGAGCCTGTATTTAGTTATTGTCTTTTGCACATGTCCGAGTGAAACACTCAACAAATCTGCAATCTCTTTAGCCGACAATTGTTTTTCGATGTAATGTTCTTTTAGCCACTCTTTTGATGCAATAGCTATGAAGCTAAACCTCACAAGCGATTCTTCTATTGTCTCTTTTGGTACAAGCCCCTGAAAATCTTTATGCATGATATTAATTATCTCGTCTCTTGTGTAGTGCGTCATGCTTCTACTCCTCTGCTTTTATTCACACAAAACGCAACACAGCGTCCTCTAAGTCACATCTATCCATCGGCACAAAATGTTTCAATGCAATATCTATAAACTTGCTATAAAGCTCTTCAAACTCGTTCTCGTCCATCTCTGAAAAACTCATACTTTTAGGAACGTATATCGTTTTGCCTTTTGTCGTTACATGTAGTTCATAAAGCCCGGCTTTGAGTTTAAACTCTGTTCTCATGCCCTCAAAACTTTCATATTTATCTTGGTTTTGATAAATCAGATTTAAAAGTGAAAAGCCTTTTTTATGGAACTGCACATTTCGCTTTGCTTTATAATCAACTAATATTGTTTCGCCAATCTTTACTTTTTTAAACTTGGCGATTGAATTTTCAGTTGATGGAATAAAGCTCCCATCTGCTGATTTAGTTAGTTCTAGTAGCATCTTCTATCCACTGTAAAGCGGCTTCAAAATTAACAGCGTAAAGTTCGGATAGCTTATTGATGTTAAACGCTTTGTTTAGTTCGCCAAGGCTTAGATTGTGTTTTGCTATTAAATTGCTAATCTCTGTAATTTGTGCAGCATCTAGCAGTTCCGCTTCAGCATAAGGATTGTCTTGATACACATACAAACCAAGTCCGTGCATCGCAATAGTTTTAACAAAGCATCGCATTAAAGCATCATTTACATCATCAGCATTTGCCGCTGCCACATCCTTAGTTCCACTTTTTGTGGTGTATTGATACGGCTCTAGTTTCATACTTTTAAACGCTTTATTGTAAACAGGACGCGTCATTGTGTGAGTAATATCTCCAACTGTAACACTCACTTTTACAAACAATCCTACAGCACTGTAGAAGTAGGGAACACCGCCCTCATCGCAATGAAACCCATATGTTGCGTCGGGGTATTGTTTTTTCAATTCAGCCCAGGCAGTATTCCAGGGCAAGTATCTTTTACCCTGATTGTTTTTTAGTTTATTCCCTAAATCAATATGAAAAAGATTATCAAATACGCTCTTACTCATTTTAGTCCTCCCATCGTACGTGAGGTACTGAACCTGAAACAATGGCTTCTAAGATTAAATGTGGATCGTCAATCTTAAGCATAACCGCCTTTGTTTCATCGTAGTTTCTTTCAAACTGCTTTGTTCTCTCCTCGTTCTGCTTTCTCATATCTTCTTCTTGTTGTTGTTGAAGTTCATCGGCAAGTCTTGCAGCCTCTTTTCTATCAGCTTCTTCTTGCATTGCTCTTTGCTGTGCCTCAAATTCCTCTTTTTGCTTTTGGAATTCTGCTTGTTGTTGCGCTAACTCGTCCTTTTGTGCTTGAAGTTTTTTATCTTCTTCTTCTTTGAGACGCTGTGCTTCTGCTTCTTTCTCTGCCTGTATCTTTTGTGCATTTTCTACAAGTTCTTTTTCGTCAGCCATTTTGCTAAGTTGTGTTTGAATTTGAGAATGTAGTATTAAGGCTTTGTCGTAAAATTCTTCAAATGTTTTTTCATCTGGGGTATCAAATCCGCCTAAAAACTCTCTAATTTCTAAAGAAGATTTACTCATCATCTCCAGCGGTAAACGTTCCATCCACGCAAGTCGTCTGTTTATCTCGTCAATACGCTTTTCCTCGGCTTCTTCGGCTTCTCTTTGCTTTCTTGCTTCTTCTTGTTCTACTTTGTCTTTAAGTGCCTTTAACTTCAAGCTGTACGGCTCAAGAACAGACACAATATCTTTTTCTATTTGGATGCACTCTTTTTGATACGCAAGTGCTGGGGCGGTAAAGCTTTTTCTAGTATTTGTGACAATGTTTATATTTTTTCTGAATGCTTTATACCCTTTTTCAATTTGTATAAAATCTTTTGCAATTTCATCAACAGGAAGATTTATATCAATTTCTGATACTTTTTTGTACTCTTGAATAAGTGGGCTTGTCTTAACAACTGTTTTTAAATCAGTAATTTTTTTAAGCACTATATCTTTGTTTTCTTCTTCAACTATCTCAGCGTCTATCGCCTCGTTCGGTATTGCGCTCATTTTTGTATCTCCTTAAAATATCTTCTAAACTTCTTAACTGCTTTTTCATAGTATGCAGCATCTTTTTGTAAATTACTCATAGTTTCGTCTCCCTGTGTCTCCGTGATATTTATGGCTTGCTTTATCATAAGCCATAGCTGCTTTTTCTTTTGTTTCAAAAGTTCCTAAATATATAACCTTATCAATTGGTTTTATTTCCATTTTTTGCCCTTTTTATAATTACATCCCCATTTTCTCTTTTTATACAAATAAGCATCAACAGCAAACCCAATCGCCGCCACGCTTACTATTGCAAGTATAATTTCCAATCCCATGTGTTCCATCCTATGCGCTCAAATCAAGCTGATAAACAGGCTCTTTTTCAATTTCAAGCAATGCGATTGTCGAGTTTTTCATATCAATCGTGTAGCTTTGCTTGTCAACTAATTCCTTAAGCCGTTGTATCTCTCTGTCTCTTTCACGGCTTTTTCTCACAAGCCTTTGCAGTTCATCTGCATTAACTTCTACTACTTCATCTTTTTTAAAGAAGTGGGCTAAAAAGTTTTCGATATCAAATTTAGTCATCTTGCACTCCTCAAACAAATCGCAACGCCACCGGCTTTCAATATTTTTCTGCACAGCTTCTTAGCATCGTGCATAGTCGAGAAGTAAGTGTTTATCCACACGCCTTTGTATCGCTCTCTAGTCACAAACATAATCCACTCCTTTAAAATCCCATTCCCAAGCCGTAGCCGCATTTACATATTTATGTACTCTTCTTACATGTAAGTGTTTTACATGTAACGACACTCTTTTAATCCTATATTTATTACGATATACTTTCATTTGTGTTTTTCCTTATGATTTAACACTGTGGGCGTCCTACCGCTCACGACTTCACTCTTACCCTCTGTAAAAGCTCAACAAAATCAAGCACGGTTAAACGCGCATCCCAACAAAAAACCGCTTGTAAATAGATGTATCTCACAAATAAATTAATAAGTATGTAAATAATAGTAATGCTTTTGTTCGCTTGATTTTGTTAAACTTTTTGCACATAGCCTTTGCTCACAGTATGCTAAACTGATTTAAGCCTTAGCTTGGCATCGCAAGAGGACTTTTGTGCTTATATAACTTCTTTGTGGAACATCAAATTACACTCAAACGCCGTCAATGTATGTTGAGAAAGCTTGTATTATATTTGATGCTCCATCAAAAAGTTTCAATCCATAACCTCGCTTAATAGGTTAGTGGGTGTTTACATGTAACAAGTATCAATTCTGCGTGATACATCAGTAAATCAAAATGAGAGTCTTTGTCCGCACGCTGCTTATCTCACGGACTGCGATACCGTAGTATCTCTTTACATTGACAGGCGTTCTCTCTTGAACTCTCATTGTCTCAAACAAAGCCTCTTTTTTTCAGGAGGTGTTTTGTTTGTGTAGGAGTATTGTAAGATATACTTACTTAATAGCAGTTTAAATTA
>CAZCMR010000013.1:0-34096 GCA_964499805.1 uncultured Sulfurimonas sp. | reverse complement strand
GACCCCCGGCACCACAAACCAGTGCTCTAACCAGCTGAGCTAATCCCACCATGTTTAAGTCTAAAATATAATTGTAATTTTAAAGTGGTCGGGGTGAAAGGACTCGAACCTTCGGCCCCCTGGTCCCAAACCAGGTACTCTAACCATACTGAGCTACACCCCGACCTACACATTAAACAAGCAGTTACGCTGATTAATGAGGCGAAATTATAGTCAATTTGATTTGAAATGTCAATAGTATTTGTGAATTTCTTCAAAAAAGATCTATTTTTAAGTATAATTACTCCAATTAAAAGGGAAAGTAGTTTATGAAATTAGCAAGATTTAGCAGGGTAGGGTTTATTTTGGCAGCGGCTGGTTCTGCTGTGGGGCTTGGAAATATTTGGAAATTTCCATATATTGCCGGAGAGTATGGTGGCGGTGCTTTTGTCTTTGTTTATCTTATTACTGTTTTACTGATTGGTTTTTCGATTATGATTGCCGAGATGCTTATAGGCTATCTAGGACGTCGTGATACGGTTAGCTCTTTTGAAGAGCTTGCCCCAACACATAAAAATTTCTGGAAATTTGGTGGTTTTCAAGCACTTGCCGGTCTTTTTATAATGATTTTTTACTCTGTTGTAATTGGATGGATATTTAACTATATTGTTACATCGTTGTTTTATCTGCCGGTCGATGTTAAAGAGGCTGAGAGTGTTTTTACAACTATGCTTCACAGTGATTTTTGGACACAGCTTTTTTATCATACGCTCTCTTTTGTTTTTATCACTTATGTTGTGCATAAGGGGATTAAAGGTGGGATTGAGAAGCTTAACCTCTACCTGATGCCGGCTTTGATGCTGATTTTGGCGGGAATGTTCATCTATGCAACTACACTTGGAGGTTTTTCAAAAGCAGTTGCGTTTATGTTCTCCCCTGACTGGTCTAAAATCAACTCTGAAGCTTTTGTCGTAGCTGTCGGACACGCATTTTTTACACTTAGTCTTGGTATGGGGGCGATTATGACCTATGCAGCTTCACTTCCTAAAGATGCGAATCTTGTCAAGAGTGCATTTTGGGTTGTATTTTTAGATACTACTATTGCCATTGTTGCAGGTTTAATGCTTTTTACATTTTTGTACCAGTATGGTTCAGGACCGGCAAAAGGGCCGGGGCTTGTATTTATCTCTCTTCCTGCTGCATTTTATGAGATGGGTATAGTTGGAAATATTTTTGCCGTATTCTTTTTCATAGCTCTTGCGTTTGCCGGTCTGACATCTTCTGTCTCTTTAGTTGAGCCGATGGTGCAGTACTTTATAGATAGATTTTCATGGAGCCGTCTTAAAGCTTCACTCTCTATGGGGCTCTTTTTCTGGTCACTTGGTATCTTTGCAATTCTCTCGAATATTGATGGTGCCAAAGAGTATCTGACGTGGGGAAGTAAAAATTTCTTTGACTGGGTAGACTACTTTACAGCTGCGATTATGCTCCCTCTTGGCGGGCTTATTATGGCTCTGTTCGTTGGTTTTATAATTCCTGAATCTGAAGTACATAAAGTAATGAAACCACAACTTCAATGGGCATATAAGCCTTGGTACTTCTCGCTGCGTTATATTACGCCGGTTGCGATGTTTGTCGTAATGTTATCTCTGATGGGAGTTATATAATGGATATAGCAAGAGAGTGTCGAGAGATACTGAAAAACGAAGGTATCAATAGCCAGTCGAGTATAGAGTTTGATGTAAATGGAGAGATGATGAGCTTGACTCTGGAGTACATCATAGATACTTTTATGCAGGCTTCACAGGAGTCTCAACTTGTCTTTTTAAGAGCGCTGCAAAAAGCAACGGATTCTAAAGAACTTGGAGTTGAAAAGTTCTTTGAAGGAATGGGTCAGTTACTTTTAATGACCCAACTTTCTGATAAGTTTGAGAGTTAAAGGAGCAACCATGGGTTGGACATGTCAGCATGATCTAAAAGGGCACTGTAAACTCTTAAATGTTTCTTGTGTACCAGGCATTAAAGGATGCATACTTAACAAGGGTAAACATGAGTATATCTTTACAACAGGTAGTTTTGAAGAGGATAAAAAAAGAGAAGAGGCAAAAGCAGGCGAAGCGATAGACTTTGCTGCTCTTGCCAGAAGTAATTAGAACTGGATAAGTCCGTCAACCGGGCTTGATGCAGTTGCATAAGGTTTTTTAGGAATTCTACCTGAGAGGTAGCTCATACGTCCTGCAATAACCGCATGTTTCATTGCTTCTGCCATTGCTATTGGATTGCCTGATTGAGCGATAGCAGTATTTGTAAGTACTCCCTCTGCTCCAAGTTCCATTGCGTATGCTGCATCACTCGCACAGCCGATTCCCGCATCAACGATTACAGGCACATCAACAGCTTCACGTACAAATACAACATTGTATGGGTTTTGTACGCCCAGACCACTCCCAATAGGTGCTGCAAGAGGCATAACAGCATCTGCACCGGCATCTTCAAGTCTTTTTGCCATGATTGGATCATCTGAAGTATATGCCATGATGGTAAAGCCCTCTTTGTGAAGAACTTCACATGCTTTGATTGTCTCTAGAACATCAGGGTAAAGAGTTTTTTGAGTATCACCGATAACTTCGAGCTTGATAAGATCGATTCCGGTAGCCTCACGAGTAAGACGGAATGTAGTGATAGCTTCTTCAGCTGTTACACATCCCGCAGAGTTTGGTAGAAATTTTACATTTGTTCCTGCAAAAGTGTCACGAAGATTCTCTTTACTTGGGTCTGTTATGTTCAAGCGACGCACAGCAACAGTGATAAGTTCACTTCCTGAAGCGAGAGTTGCCTCTTTTGTCATCTCAAATGAGTCATACTTTCCGCTTCCAACGATAAGGCGTGAGCCTAGTTCATATTTTCCAATTTTTAGTTTGCTGTTCATATTTTTACTTTTCCTTTATTAAGATTGGTTTAGATTTTTTTAACTTTAGTGCCTTAGCGGCTAGTGAAGTAAAATGGCTTTACTCATTTTCTGTATTATATAGAAATTATCTTATAGATTGCCAATTCCGTGAATTAAATCATTTGGAGTAAGAGAAAAATCAGATAAAGTGTAATTTTGTGCTAGTTTTGTGTGTGCCAAAGAGGCATTTATCGCTGCGTTTAAAGGAGTTTCACCTTGCGCCAAAAGAGAGCCGATAAGACCTGCAAGTACATCACCACTGCCGCCTTTTGCCAGTTTTGATGTACCGTGCGGGTTGATGTAGAAGGTATTGGCTTTTGCGATAATGACATTTGCACCTTTGAGCAGTAGTACTGCGTTTGGATAGGCCTTAGTAAAAAGTTCTGCATAGTAAAAGCGATTTTTTTGCAGTTCATCAATACTGATATCCGCAAGCCCCAGTATTTTTAAAAGTGCAGTGAACTCTTTTGGGTGTGGTGTCAGTACAATATCACTGCGTTTGAGCAGGTTCTCAATGACAGGCATATAAAAAACATCGGCATCTACGATGAGTGCAAGTCTGTTTTCAAGATAGGCACTGAGCTCCAAGTCGCTAAAACTCTCTCCCAAACCCATTCCCAGTGCTATAGCCGTTGTGTTTTTAGGCAGAGTATTGGAGTGCATGATCTCAAATGGCAGAAGTGGAGATTCATGGCTGATAAGTGTGACAAGTCCGGCTCCAAAACGCAGTGCAGCTTGAGCAGCAAGCACAGAAGCTCCTGCCTTCTCACCGCTTAAAATACTTAAGTGTCCAAATGAGCCTTTATGTGCATTTTGTTTTGCGCGAAGGGGGAGCTTCAGATCCTCCATATCAAGCAGATGCCAGTTTGTAGATGTTTCATAAACAGAGCGGCTTATGCCAAGGTCAATGACCTTGATTTTTCCTGTGAAGTCTTTTGCTTCATCCAAAAAGAGGGACTTTTTAAGTGCCCCCATGGTCAGTGTGACATCTGCCTCAAAGGCTGCGTTTGCACACTCTCCGTTTTGTTTGAGACCGCTTGGAACATCACAGGCTATCTTAAACGCAGTGGCTGCGTTTACACGAGTAAGCAGTTGTGTGAGCTCTTGTGAGAACTCTCCTTTAAATCCAGTACCGACAATAGCATCTACGATAACATCACACTCTTCAAGTTTTGAGATTAAATTGATATTGAGGCTTTTTGCTCTTTTTTCTTGCAACAGAGCCATTTGTGATTTTGGTTCTTTGACAAAAAAAAGTGAGACATCATAATCACCGTGCAGAAGTCTTGAAAGAGCGATGCCGTCAGCACCGTTGTTTCCGCTTCCTGCAAGGACGATGATTTTGTTGTTTGTTGAGAAGTTGTTTTTGATGTAGTTTGCCATACCGTCTGCTGCATGCTCCATCAGTAAATCTTCACTTAGATGAAACTTTTCATAGCACCGTGCATCGAGTGAAGCGACTTCATCAAAAAGCTTTTGCATTTTTAAAACTCGTCTTCCACATACTCGTCAATTTTTACCATACTGCTTTGAATTTCATTGAAAAGCAGGGTAGGATGGTCTGTTCTGTATTGGTAGTAAAATTTGTTTTTCTTTAAAGTTTTTAATATTGATGTATTGTAGTAGTTCGCGTTTGAGCATTTACCGACAAACAGGAATGAGAAGAGTAGTTTTAAGTGTGGATTCTCAAATGTTTCATGTGGTTGTGCCAAAAATGTAAAGCCATATTTTTGCAGGTTTACAAAACTTAACATATAAAGTAGGAAGTCTTCAAACTGTGTATAAAAACCATTGAGATTTTCAATATCGTGGAAAAAGTAATAATAGTTGTCGAGTAAGAATTGTTGTGAAATTATTTGAGACAGTTTACTTCTTTCATCTCTTTTTCTGGCAAAAAAGTTTGGATCAACGGCCATATAAACATGTTTTTTTGCACTGATCAATGCTTGGAAGGCTTCATCAAACTCATCGCTTTCATCAAAACGAATATAGTTGAAGTGTTCATCTTTATAGCGAAGTTCTACATCATCTTCATTTGAGTTGTTAAAGTCCATATAGAGAGTTGGAACATCATTGTCAATAACATAATTTCGCACTCTACACGCTAAGTTTGTTTTTCCAGAACCCTGCTCGCCTAAAATAAGCATATTGTGATGGAGTAATCTCTTTTCTAGTCTTAGGGCATCAATCGTATCTAAATATTTACCAATTGTATCTCGCATATTTTCTCCTAATAAAATTGTCTTTTGGTATTATATCTTCTTGAGCATAAAAAAGGTATAATTAGAACATGAATTATAAAACAATTGCACAAGAAACATTAGAAATAGAAGCGCAAACACTGCTTCAGGCTTCTCAAAAAATCAGAGATGAGTTTGACAAAGCTGTAGAGATTATTTTGGGATGTAAAGGAAAACTTGTAGTAAGCGGGGTCGGTAAAAGTGGACTTATCGGTGCAAAAATGGCTGCAACTTTTGCTTCAACGGGGACACCTTCATTTTTCTTACACCCTACTGAAGCACTGCATGGTGACTTGGGAATGATAGGAAAAGATGATGTTGTTGTAGCGATCAGCTACTCCGGAGAGAGTGAAGAGTTAGGCTCTATCTTGCCGCATATCAAACGTTTTGGCATACCACTTATTGGAATGACAAAAAATGAGAACTCCACACTTGGACGATACAGTGACTTGGTAATAAAAGTAGAGATCGAAAAGGAGGCATGTCCTCTCAATATCGCACCTACAAGCTCGACCACGCTTACACTCGCTCTTGGAGATGCTCTTGCGGTTTGTCTTATGAAAGCGAGGGATTTCAAAAAAAGTGACTTTGCCTCTTTTCATCCGGGCGGTGCACTTGGAAAACAGCTTTTTATAAAAGTGAAAAACCTGATGCAAACGCAGCACCTGCCTCTAATATCTCAAGATACGAAAATGAAAGATGCGATTGTCGAGATCAGTGAAGGAAGACTTGGAACGGTACTTATCACTGATGAAGAGGGAAGACTTGTGGCACTTTTAAGTGACGGTGATGTTCGTCGTGCACTCTTGAGTGAGGAGTTTTCACTTGATGATGAGGTGATGAAGTATGCAACACAAAATCCTATGAGCATTGATGATGAAGATATGCTTGCTTCTGATGCACTTGTTTTAATAGAAGAGAAAAAAATACAACTTTTGGTTATAACAGACAAAGAGAAAAATATAAGAGGCGTGCTCCATATTCATACGCTGATTGAAAAAGGAATTTCATAAAATGAGATTAAACAAATATATTGCACACTACTCGACATATTCACGTCGTGAAGCTGACCGTGCTATCCAAGATGGATATGTACGTGTCAATGGCGAAATTGAGCAAAATCCTGCAACGCAGGTAGAAGAGGGTAAAGATATCGTCTATATCAGTGGAAAGCAGGTCTCACCACAGGAAAAATATACGGTTATCGTATATAATAAACCAAAGGGTGAACTTGTTACAAAGTCAGACCCTAAAGGGCGTAAAACTATCTATGACTCTTTGAGTAAGGAGTTTAAACACTTCATCCCTGTTGGTCGTCTTGATTTTGCTTCAGAGGGGCTGCTCCTTTTAACAGATGCTTCTCATGTAGCGACTGCTTTGATGGAGTCAGATTTAGAGAGAATTTATAAGCTCAAAATTAAGGGTGAAGTGACACCGGATATGGAAGATGCAATGCTAAATGGTATCTTCCTTGAAGATGCAACAGCAGGTGCGCACTCCCACTCAAAGATAACATCTATGGAGATTAAGCCTTTTCTTGGATATAAAGTACAAAAGAACAGACCTGACTACTCAATCTTAAAAGTGGCACTCAAAGAGGGCAAAAACCGTGAGCTTCGCCGATTTTTCGCGCACTTTGGTGCAGAGGTTGCTGACCTGAAGCGTCTGAGCTTTGCAGAAATCGAGCTTAATAATCTGCCGACAGGCAAGAGCAGATATCTTACAAGAAGCGAATACTCTGCTTTGTATAAATTTTTAAAAGCTGAGAAAAGACGCATAAAAGAAGAGCAAAGAAAAGAGAACAGAGAGTAGAAATTGGATTTTACACACCTGTTGCGTCCCTCTGATTTTGATGATATTGTTGGGCAGGAGCATCTTGTTGAAAAAGGAGTTCCGTTACGCACATTATGTGAAAAAGGTGCGCTTGGACACAGCTTTTTTTATGGACCTGCTGGTGTGGGAAAAACCTCTTTGGCAAGAGTTATTGCAAAGGTGATGGATTTTCCTTTTTATGAGCTAAACGCAACATCGCTCAAGGTTGAGCAGCTGAGAAAAATATTTGAACAGTATAAAAATGCTCTGCAAAAACCGTTGATATTTATAGATGAAGTACACAGACTCTCTAAAAATCAACAAGAGGTTTTACTTCCTGTGATGGAAAACAACTCTGTCTTGATAATCGGTGCTTCTACAGAGAATCCTTTTTTTTCACTCACCTCCGCTATGCGTTCACGCTCAATGCTTTTTGAGCTTAAAAGTATCTCAAATGAAAGTCTATACAAACTCCTTGGTCGTGCTATGTCGAGAGTGGATACAGAGATATCAAAAGAGGCACAAGAGTACCTTGTCGCAACAAGTGGGGGAGATGCACGCTCAATGCTGAAACTTTTAGAGTTTGCTCTAAACGCAGCCGATGAGGTGACACTTGAACTTTTACAAGCTCTTCGACCAAATGCTCTGCAAGCCGGAAGCAGTGAAGCGGGAGTACACTATGATCTGGCTTCTGCGCTGATCAAGTCCATTCGCGGGAGTGATGCAGATGCAGCGATTTACTATCTTGCACGTCTTATAGAGGGCGGAGAGAGTGCTGATTTTATCGCTAGACGTTTGGTAATTCTTGCAAGTGAAGATGTGGGAAATGCAAATCCTCAGGCACTTACGCTTACAACATCGACACTGACAAGTGTAAGCAAGATAGGCTATCCCGAAGCGAGAATAATACTGGCGCAGGCTGTTATATATCTTTGCGCATCTCCAAAATCAAACGCAGCATATCTTGCTATAAACAGTGCTCTTAAAAGTGTACAAAATGGAAATATACTTGATATTCCCAAAAATATTACACAACAAAATGAGGATTATCTCTATCCCCATGATTTTGGCGGTTATGTAAAACAGGAGTATCTAGTAGAACCACTGCAATTTGTAGAGCTTAAAGAGATAGGGTATGAAAAGAAGATGAAAGAGTGGCTAGACGCAATAGGAAGTTAAGTATAGCTTTGTTAATATATAATTGAATAATAATTAAAGGTAATAAAAATGAATATTTCAGTATCAGGAAGAACTGTAACCATAGTAGGTAATATAAAAAGTATTGGGGACTACCAAACACTTAAAGATACTTTGGAACGTGTAGTTGCAAATGAAAAAAGTATTATGATAAATATTAAAGACTCTATCTCTATTACATCATCAGTTATCGGTTATCTGACGAAGTTAGTGCAAAAAGACAATATAGATATAGAAATCAGGGTTGGAGATGAAAATCTTTATGAGCTCCTTGATGAAATCAACCTTGTACAGCTCTTTAAGGTAAGGAGAAGTTCGTAATGACAATAAAAGCAAAGTTAAATCTTATAACCGCTATTGTAGTCTCTTTCGCTCTTGTTATTATTGTCACAACGATAATCGGTGCTTTAGGTCAAAAAGCTGTAATTGAAGAGGTAAAAGAGCTGAATGTTTTATCTCAAAAGCTCTCCCTGCTTATTCATGAAACACAAAAAGAGAGGGGTGCAAGTGCGGGTTATCTTGGCTCTCACGGCAAAAAATTTGGGGATATCTTGCCAAAACAGAGACAACTTACCGATACCCGATATAGTGATTTGAAAAATTATGTGAAGACTCTAGACCTCTCAACTTATCCGATAGAACTTCAAAAAAGTATAAAAGCCGTAATGAGCAGAATGGATAAGATTGCTACAATTCGTTCAAGTGTTAATAGCTTTACAATATCCGTCAAAAAGGAAGTACAATACTATACACATATAAATAAAGACATACTTGATGTTGTTTCGCTTACAGCAAAACTTGCAAATACTCCAGAGCTTATTAAAGCTTTAAGTGCATATACAAACTTTTTAAAATCCAAAGAGCGTGCAGGAATAGAGCGCGCAGTACTCAGTGCTACTTTTGCGGCCGATAAATTTGGAGATGGCATGTATGCCAAATTTATTACACTTATAGCAAAACAAGATGCTTATATGGATGCTTTTTTAAGTATCGCGGCAGATGATTCAATAGCGATGTATAAAAAAATTATGAATTCTCCTGTAGTTACAGAGGTTGAGAAGATGCGTAGTATCGCAAAATCAAAACAAGCTGACTTTGGAGTTGACAGTGTAGTATGGTTTCAAACGATTACAAAAAAGATTAATCTTCTTAAAAAAGTTGATGATGCTTTGGCACAACAAAATGATGCATTTTTAGCTGAAGTCGAGTCTAATTACAAGAGAGATACTCTGATTACACTGATGGGATATATTATTTTTGCTATTGCTATTTTTATCATCATCATGCTGATTTCACGTGGTGTTAACAAGAGTGTTAAAAGTTCATTAGATAAAATACAATGTGTATCAAATGAACTTGACTTGAGTTGTAATGTCGTAGTTGAAGGTAATGATGAGATTTCTCAGATATCAAAAGCATTACATACCATGGTGATCGCCTTTAAAGAGACAGTTTATGATGCTCAAGATGTGGCAACCGCAACAACACATGAGAGTGAAAAACTCAATAAAGTTGTGGATACATTGGCTGATAACAGTCAAACGCAAGAGAATAAAATTACAGAGATAAATGGTCTTGTATCTGAAATCGGCGAGAAATTGGATATCGTAGAAGAGTCTACGATCGCTGTAACAGAGGATCTTGACAATACGTTTAATGTTTTAGATACTTTTATTGTAAAACTTGATGCAGTTGTTTCATCTATAGAAGAGGGAAGTGTACAGCAAGAAGAGTTGGTCAATAAAGTAGCTTCATTAACAGAACAGGCAAAAAATATTAAAGATGTGCTCGAAATTATCTCAGATATTGCGGATCAGACAAATCTACTTGCACTAAACGCAGCCATAGAAGCAGCACGTGCAGGTGAGCACGGACGAGGTTTTGCGGTAGTCGCAGATGAGGTGAGAAAGCTTGCAGAACGTACGCAAAAATCACTCTCAGAGATCAGTGCAAATGTAAACCTGATCACACAAAATGTTGTGGAGATCGCTGATGAAACACATCAGACATCGCAAAATATGCATGATATTTCAGAATCAGCACAGGAGCTCATTGGTTCTTCCAATGATACGAAAGATAACTTATTAATAACAAAAGAAAAATCAACGGGCGTAATGCACCAAAGTGTATTTATCGCTACAAAAACAAAAACATTGATGTCAACAATGGATGAGATTGTTACAGTGGCATCGAAAAACTCAGAGTTGAGAAATGTAGTAGAAGATGCAGTAAACTCTTTATCACAAGATGCACAAAAACTACAATCACAGTTAAGTAAGTTTAAAATTTAATGACAAAAAAACGCCAAGAACAGTTAGAAGAAAATGAGGCATACAGCTCATATCAGTCAGAGTTGGCTTTTAAAAAAGAGCTCAATATTTTGCGTAATGATTTTTACTACCAGCTGATAGATTCTCAAGTTATCTCTCTAGTAGACTTTATGTATAAACCGCTAGATGTACTCAGTGGTGATGCTTACAGTGCTCGTAGAATAAATGATCATGTTACATTTTACCTTTTGGTAGATGGTATGGGCAAGGGTGTTTCAGCTTCTTTTACTGCTGTGGCAATGACAACATTTGTAAATCATTTAGTCGACAAGATGATAAAACATGACAGTTTTAGTCTTGATATGTTAATCCAAGAATCCATGGACTATATAAAACCTATTTTACTTGATGAAGAGGTTTTAGCGATAGACTATATTTGCTTTGACAGTTACTACAAGGTTCTTGAGTATGCCAAGTTTGCCATGCCTCCGTTCTTACTGCAAGATAAAGATGACAATATCATTAAAATCAAATCAAATAATCCCTCTTTGAGCAAGTGGCAAAAGAGCTATAAAGTTGATAGAAAAGATGTAAAAGATATTGATAAGTATCTTTTTTACAGTGATGGAATTGTAGAGAACAACACTGATGCAGAGGGTTTGACTTATGCTGCGTTTATACAAGAAGATTTCAAAAATTCTTTTACAAGAGAAGAGTTTAAAGAAAAGTTCTTTAGTCGAATTACAACTCAAGAAGATGATCTGAGTCTCATCTTTATAAACAGTTTAGATATAAGAAAAGAAACACTTCTAAAGCAAAGAGTATTTGCTACAACTTTAGAAGCAGTCGATGAAGCAGCTGAATGGTATGAAGAGCTATGGCAAAATTTAGGTGTTGGTATGAAAGAGGCATATAAAGCCGGAGTTGTCTTTAGCGAACTTTTTATGAATGCTTATGAACATGGAAATTTAGGAATTGATTCTAAAACAAAACACAGATATCTTGAAGATGAGAGTTACTTTGAGAAGCTTACCCAATTGCAAAAAGATTGTCAAAAAAAGATTTTTGTCAAAATATATAAATTGAAAGAGCTTTCAGGTGAATATATTATAACAAAGATTCTCGATGAAGGAGCAGGTTTTAATACGCAGATTCTCAGTGAGATATTTAGAAACTCCAAACAGTTTAACGGGAGAGGTGTTTTTGTCTCACGTAAAAATTCTATGGGAATTTACTATAACCCTAAGGGAAATTGCGTTTTATTTCTCAATAAGATTTAATTGTTAATTTTATAGTTATATACTTATCTTATAGAAACAATAAGGATAACTAATGTCAAAAGAATTATCATTTGAAGAAGAATCACTCAACTATCACAGAGCAAAAGGTGAGTTTGATACAAACGGAAAAACGGCAACACTTTTAACAAAACCTTGTAGTACACAAGAGGAACTCTCTATGGCTTACTCTCCCGGTGTAGCTTATCCATGTCTTGAAATCGAAAAAGATGAAGAAAAAGCATATGAATACACGAACAAAGGGAATCTTGTTGCCGTTGTAAGTGACGGAACTGCTGTTCTTGGTCTTGGAGATATCGGGCATTTGGCGGGAAAACCTGTAATGGAGGGAAAAGGTGTACTTTTTAAATCCTTTGCAAATGTAGATGCAGTAGATATTGAACTCAATACCAAAGACACAGAAGAGATTATTAAAATCGTAGCGGCTATGGCTGACAGTTTTGGCGGGATTAATCTTGAAGATATTGCAGCTCCTAGATGTTTTGAAATAGAAGAACGTCTTAAGGAGATCTGTAATGTTCCTGTCTTTCATGATGATCAACATGGAACGGCTGTTATTACAACTGCAGGTCTGATAAATGTAATGCAGATGAGCAATAAAAAAGCAGAGAATTTAAAAGTTGTTATTATCGGTGCAGGTGCCGCTGGAATTGCCTGTGGCAATATGTATAAAGAACTTGGTGTTAAAAATATTACTATGCTTGACTCTAAAGGTGTTATTCACAATGGCAGAGAGGATTTAAACAAATATAAGAAACTCTTTGCTCTTGAGACTGAAGATAGAACGCTTGAAGATGCCATGAGAGGTGCCGATATGGTTTTAGGCTTATCAGGGGCTGATCTTATCACTCCTGAGATGGTAAAAACCATGTCTGAGAGTAGTCCGATTATCTTTGCATGTGCAAACCCAAATCCTGAGATCAAACCGCCTGTAGCAAAAGAGGCTCGTGCTGATCTCATCATCGGAACAGGGAGAAGTGACTATGCAAACCAGGTAAATAATGTTCTTGGGTTCCCTCAAATCTTTAGAGGAGCACTTGATGTACGTGCTACAAAAATTACAGAAAAAATGAAACTCGCAGCTGCTCATGCTCTTGCATCACTTGCAAAAGAGGAAGTCCCTGCACATGTAAAAGCAGCGCACCATAGAGAGACAATGGAGTTTGGGCCTGACTATATCATCCCTTCACCGTTTGACAGACGTGTTCTTGTTTATGTGGCCTCTGCAGTTGCGCAGGCTGCAATCGAAGATGGTGTTGCACGTGTGAAAGATTTTGATATGGATGCCTACAGAGAAAAACTGCAAAGACTAGCAGATCATTTAGATGGTAAAATCTAAATTTTCTTTGCCTCTTTGTAGAACTGCTTGAGCGATTTTTGCGCTCTGTAGTCAACTTTGTAGGAGATAAGATCGAGATACTCTAGTATCTCTTTTGTCTCTACCCCTGTTCTTTGTGCCGCTTTTTTTAGCAGATATTGAGGAACTTTATACTCTCTTTTTAAAAACTCTCTTTCAATCTTTTTATACAGTTTTGTATCTTTGTGGTAGCATAAAAGTGCAAATACAAATGGAAGTCTGTACTTTTTATACCACTCCTGTGCCAAATCGATATAGTTATCGTTTTTAAGAGCATATTTTAATGCTTTGTCCCCTATAAGAACTTTTCCTTGAAGTTTAAGGATATTTGCCAACACATTTGATGATGCAGACTCTATGTCGGATTTTGAGTTTTCATCGGGAATAACAAGTACACTGAGTACTTTTTTATCAGCTATTATCCCGAGATTGACGTGTCTGCTCTTTTGCGCTTTGATGCTGGAGATAAACGCAGCATCTACTTTTTTATGTAAAAAATCTTTATTGACCTTTGCGGGAACATTCTTTTTGTACTCCATAGCGAGTTTTTGTTGAGAATGTTTTGTAAATCGTTTCATAAAGATGTGAAACGGAAGCAAATTGAGGTATTGTATTTTTCCAAAAATCATGCCGTAATTATACACCACTTAACTTATCTTAGATATAATTGTCTCAAGAAAAAATGAGGATATTTTTGTGGTAAAAGTAGAGTTTTTAGGGCCAATACAAAAAGAAGCATTAGAGTTAGAGATAACAAACTTGAATGAGCTTGCAGCCATTTTACAAAAAGATGAGGCAATGAAGGAGTGGTTAGAAAACTCTGCTGTTGCTGTTAATGATACTTTGGTGGCATCTTTAGAACATCCACTCAAGGATGGTGATAAAATTTCGCTGCTGCCGCCAGTTTGTGGAGGTTGAGTCTTGTTAAGTATATATAACGGAGCACTTGATGTGCCAAAACTTCTCAAAGAGTGGTATGAAGCTGAAGCTACAAGCAATTATGGAGCATATATTCCATTTGTGGGAACTGTTCGCAGCGAAAACGGCATAGACGGTCTGAGCTTTGACATATATGAGCCGATTTTAAACTCATGGTTCGATGCATGGCAGCAAAAAGCAAAAGCCAAAGGTGCCATTATCAAAATGGCACACTCGCGCGGTGATGTTATGCTACATGAATCCTCTTATATTGCAGCGGTATTCTCCCCTAAACGCAGAGTGGCTTTGGAGTTCATCGATGAGTTCGTAGAGGATTTTAAAGCAAGTGCTCCGATTTGGAAGTATGATTTGATTGAGGGTAAACGTGTTTATGCAAAAGATAGATCAACAGCGATACAAGGCAGTGGAATTTTAGGAGCAAAACAATGAGTATAACGGGTGTAGATTTTATCTCTTTTGAGACAAGCCAAAATATGTTGGATCTCTTAAAGGTCAACAATCATCGTTATGAGCGTGTGCCTTTGAGTAACGCTCTTGGTCGTGTGCTTGCACAAGATATAGTTGCACGCTTCAATGATCCGCAGTTCCCAACTGCTTCTATGGATGGTTATGCTGTAAAATATGACGACTTGGCACTTGGTGAACTCACTGTGCTGGGTGATAATCCTGCAGGGAATAATGAGAGACGTGTGCTCTCAAAGGGTGAGTCCATTAAAACTTTTACCGGTTCTATGATGCCGGAGGGGAGTGATACACTCATCCAGATAGAGAATGTCACTTTTGATGCAGGGAAAATTACCATCAATGAGATGGTAGAGCAGGGTAATGCCGTACGTCCTGTGGGTGAAGGATATAAAGCAGGTGATGTGCTGATAGAAAAGGGTACGAAGATAGGTTTTGCCGAGATCGGTGTGATGGCAGGGCTCAATCAGGTAATGGTACAAGTAGCACTCCGTCCGCGTGTTGCAGTCATTGCTACGGGAAGTGAGATACTTGATCTTGGAGAGAACTCTGATAACCCTGCACAGATTCGCAGCTCGAACAACTACACGCTTGCAGCACTCTTTGAGCAATCAGGTGCAGAGGTGATTCAGCTTGGAACGGCTCCTGATGATAGAGATGCCATCATGAAGACATTTGAGAATGCTTTAGAGTCTGCTGATATTTTGGTAAGTACTGGTGGTGTGAGCGTTGGAGATTATGACTTTGTAAAAGATATCATACCACGTCTTGGTGCAGAGGTAGTATATAAGGGTGTCGGTATCAAACCGGGACGCCATATACTTGTGGCACAGCGGGGGCATAAGTTCATACTTGCACTTCCGGGCTTTGCTTACTCCTCAACGGTAACGGCTATTCTTTATGTGCTCCCACTTGTTGCAAAAATGCTAGGTAAAGAGCGTCCATATAAAACGGTAGCGGCAAAACTGCAAGAGGATTTTAAAAAACGCAGCAGGTTTACAGAGTTTACAGCTTGCAATATTGTTGTTGAAGATGGTGAGTATTTTGTAAACTTTGAGGGTAAAAAAGTGGGCAGTTCAGCCATCCTTACAAATATGCTTGACAACTCAGCTCTTATGGTTGCCGGAGAGGACGATAAGTTCTTAGAGGCAGGAACTTATGTAAATGTAATACTTTTGGATGAATTTTAATGAAAGCACTCGTAATAGAGAATCAAACGCAAGAGGTTAAAGAGCTAGAGTTGAATATGGCGGCAAATACGCTCTATACTTTTTTCAGCTCTATTTTAATAGATGAGCTCTCAAGTATAAAAGAGCATGTCATCTACAGTGATGCCAATGCACTGAGTGAGAAGAAAAATGCCTACTTTATAGGTGAGCAGCTTGTTATCGGTGATGCTCTTGTTTTTGGACGTGAAGATTTTAATGATGTTGATGCCAAAATTACTCAAGAGGAACTCTCCTCTTTGATAAATACAGATGTAAATGAATTCTATACAGAGGTGTTGGATCTGCTTGGTTCTACTGATATCAATCTCTACAGAGCATTTGAAGTAGAGAAGAGTGGTGAAAAACTTTCACTTAACACGGAGTGGGTACTTTATACTTTTAATATCGCAGATGAGAGAACAAAAGAGTACTTTATCAATGAGCTTAAAAAAGTAATCGAAGCAGATGAAAATGTCGAGCACTATATGCAGAAGATGGCACAGCTTGCTATGAACGCAGCAGGGTAAACACTCTAAAACGCAAGAACTCTCTGTATGAACCAAAATGCAGAGAGTATGCCTACAAAATATCCTACATAGACCTTTATTTCCAAAAGCGGTCTCTTAATCAATCTTTTTACAAGATAATAAATCAAACTGACCGCAAGAATAAAAAGAAGCTGTCCTATCTCAATGCCTAAGTTAAAGGAGAAAAGAGAAAGGGCAAGGGCATCATCTGCCAAACCAATACTTTTTAGTACATTGGAAAAACCAAAGCCGTGCAGAAGACCAAAGATAAACGCAACATACTCGAGATGCTTTTTTGTAAGTGTATTTTGCTGCGTTTGAACCAGCTCTCGTGCCAAGAAGAGGATACTCAGCGCTATCATCGCTTCTATAAATGCAACTGGAAGATTGACAACTCCGAGCATAGCTGAAGCGAGTGTGATGGAGTGTGCAAGGGTAAACGCAGTGACGGCAAAAAGGAGTGCTTTGAGGTTTTTTGCAAGGATTAAAAGGCATAGTACAAAGAGAAGGTGGTCGTATCCTGAGAGGATGTGATGGATACCGAGTTTGAGATAACTTATAAAGAGAGTGAGTTTTGAACTTTTGGCATCTATGAGTATAAAGGGTGATTCTGCTCTAAGCAGACGGCTCTGTTTGAGCGAGGGATTTTGATACTCTATCAATACACCTCTGTTTTGTTTTATCAGCCCTTTTATCCAGATACGCTTGCCAAAAAGTCCTCCACTACTGCACTCGAGTTTGTACTTTTGAATGATAAAGCCCTTGTGTATATCGTGTGGAAACTGTTCTGTTTTAAAACACTCATGAGGGTAGTGTATCTCGATAGGGTTTGCATTTAAATCCTGCAGCGGAGTTTTATAGACAACACTAATATGATGCGCTTTATCCTCTGTTATCTTGATATAAGAGAGTCCTGATTGGTGTGCAAAAAGCCATATAGGCAGTAAAAGAGGAAGAAGAAATTGTATCATTTGATTATTTTAAGATCATAGGATTTTTTGATGTTTGAGAGCATCTTATCATAGCGCTCATTTTTCTGCTCCTGCAGATAATCCTGATAGACTCTATCTTCTACATCTTCAAAAGAGTAGGGGTCAGTGATACTGTAATCAGTGATGTAAACAAATTCCAAACCATCTTTTGAAGGGATAGCGTGGCTGAGTACTTTTTTACGTAGTCTTGTGATCTTTGTAAGAAAAAGAGAGCCGAACCTCTCTTTTATCTCTTGCTGCGTTTGCTCTTTTAATTGTTGAAAATCTTTAAAATCTTTGAGTGATGCTGCAAGTTTGTAAAATGCTTGGCGCTGCTCTTGTGAGAGCTGTGGAAAATGGATGAAATAAAATGAGATGCTTTGTCGTTTTGAGTAATCTTTGATATGCTCTTTATAATAGCGGAGCAACTCTTTTTGCGTAGGCTCTTTTTGTTCTGTCGCTGCGTTTAGTATAAAGTGCATTTTTTGCAACAGCAGTTTTTGTATCTCTTTATCCTCTTTGTAGAGTTTGAGTTTGTAGGCTTCATTAAGAAGTATCTCTTTTGTAGCTTTTTGGTCGATAAGAAGTTCTATAACTGATGCACAAGGAGTTTGTCCAAACTCATCTATAAACTCTTTTTCAAGTTGGGCAATCTGCTCTTTTGTGATAAGTATTTGTTGTTTTTGTACTGCGTTTGGTGTTGTCTCCACTGCGTTTAGGGTATAAAAAAAGTACAATATGGCTCCAAGCAGAAGAAAATGCAACAATGGTTCTTTTATGATATTTTTCACCTAAACTCACTTAAACTAATTAAAGAGTATAATATCTTCAAGAAACTAAATAGGTGGTTAAAATGGTACTTGTAACTGGAGGAGCCGGATATATTGGCTCGCATACCTGTATTGAGCTTGATGATGCGGGATTTGATTTTGTTGTGTATGACAATCTCTGCAACTCTTCAAAAGAGAGTCTCTCAAGAGTTGAGAAGATAATAGGTAAAGAGGTGAAGTTCGTAGAGGGTGATATCCGTGATGCAGATGCTTTGCAAAAAGTGTTTGATAAGTATGAGATAGACTCTGTCATCCATTTTGCGGGACTCAAAGCAGTCGGTGAATCGGTAGAAAAACCTTTAGAGTATTATGATAACAATGTATCAGGTACGGTCATACTTTGTGAGGTGATGCAAAAAAATGGCTGCAAAAAGATAGTATTTAGTTCCTCTGCTACAGTCTATGGTGACCCGCATACGACACCTATCAAAGAGGACTTTCCTCTGAGCGCTACAAATCCGTATGGTAGAAGTAAACTCTTTATCGAAGAGATACTGCGTGATGTATTTGTCTCTGATAGTGAATGGAAAATCGTACTGCTGCGTTATTTCAATCCTGTAGGAGCACACAAGTCAGGAACTATCGGTGAAGATCCAAACGGAATACCGAACAACCTCATGCCTTTTATCTCTCAAACTGCCGTAGGCAAACGTGAAAAGCTGAGTGTTTTTGGCGGTGATTATGATACACATGACGGTACAGGGGTAAGAGACTATATCCATGTTGTCGATCTGGCACAGGGACATGTAAAAGCACTCAACAAGATTGCAGATCTAAACGCAGTCCTTACTGTAAACCTTGGAACAGGAAACGGCTACTCTGTGCTCGATATGGTAAAAGCATTTGAAAAGGCCTCGGGTAAAAAAGTACCCTATGAGATAGCTCCAAGACGTGCAGGAGACATTGCAAAATGTTTTGCAGACCCTAGCTATGCAAAAGAGACTCTTGACTGGGAAGCGACTCGTGGGATAGATGAGATGTGTGAAGATACCTGGAGATGGCAGTCCAATAATCCAAACGGCTATAAGAGCTAGCCGTTTACTTGTGCGTGTATAAGAACTTATATTTTAAAAAGAGCTCAAATATACTCCCGCCGATACCATTTACATCATTGGTATAGCTTGTTCCTATGATGAGGTGGTCCTGAGAGTAAACTTTTCCTCCATATCCCGCATTGAAACCGTAACTAAACGCAGCAAGGTCTGTATTGTAGTAGCTGCTTACCTCAAAGTAAGGTCTCCAGACTCTTGTGTATATTTCACTGTTTTGCATCCCATAGGCAAAATCAACTCCGAGATTCATAAAATTATTTGGCAGGACCTGCCCTCTTGCTGATCGGAGTTTGTCTATGACCCCTTTTGAACCTGATTTTTCATTATATACAGCTGCATCGCTAAAGAGAGAGAGTCTCATATCTGGGTAGCCGTTGCGGATTTGGTGTCCGAGATTTGCTCTGACATACTCACCCTCACCTAAAGAGACATTATCTTGAGAGTTATATCTGTTGTGCTCATAGAGTAGTTCTAGGGCAGTTGAATTGAAGATATTGTAAGTCGTACGTAGTTCCAGCTTATCTTTTTTACCACCAATGAGGAGTTGTGATGACTCATCTGTTTTTATATTTTTATACAGACCTCCTCCAATGTTAAGCTCTTTTGTAAGTTGGTATTTTCCAAAAAGAGAGAAGACAAAGTAGGAGTCCATACTGTTTGCATAGCCACCAAAAAGTGTCACCTCTGCTTTGTCAAATACTCTTTTAATCCCGACATTAAACGCAAGTGTATCATCAGGAACATCTGTGAGAATATTTTTATCTAGGTTGCTGTTACGGTAGTAACTCAGATCACTGAGAAGATAGTAGCTTCTGTTGATATAGTTGATATTGTTTAGGGCAATATATTTTCTTAAAAGAGGGTCGCGGTTATAGTAGGAAATTTTTACATCTGTAGCGTCCGCTCTAGTTTTTGTAATATTCAGCAGAGATATGTAGGCATTTTGATTATCATCATTGTGTTTTAGTGCCTGATAGCTTAATGATTGTGCAAGAGCTGTCTGTCCGTCATTTTCAGCGGCAAGGGAAGCTTCACCTATGGCTATCGTGTGAAGATATGCAAAAAGAATATCCTCTATCTTACTATGGTTTTGTTGTGTTACAGCGTCCGAAAACTGCATCCAGATGGCCTTCTCTTTTGTCTTAAGATAGATGCTGTGTGCTTTTTGCAGTGAATTATTTTTCACAGCAAACGCATATGACAAATCATTGTAGTGCTGTTTGGTGAGATATGGTTTTGCCTCTTGGAGTGCTTGTGTAAAGGCATCATAATCCAAAAGCGCCATCTCTACTCTGAGTTTGTCGTTGAGGTAAATGTCGTTTGTCTTTAATGCAGGGTTTAACTCTATCTCCTTATGCAGCATGGAAGATATACTACGCATTGTAGTTAAATAGGCATTTTCATTGTTTTTAGCACGATAGAGGTCTGCTTGTAAAAATTTGAACTCTACTGCGTTTACTATGGGATTTTTCTCTTCTATGAGCTGTTGCATGTAGTAGTTTGCCAAATTGATATCGTGTATGGCATAAGCAAGGGAAGCAAGCCTAAAGTAAAACTCATGGGGCATTGAAATATCAGTCGCTAAGAGAGCCAACTCTTTTTGTAGTGCATTGGACATTCCGTATGCCTGATAGAGGTTTAAGGCAGTGAACTTTATCTGAAGAGAGTTTGGTTTGAGCTGTAACGCTTTTTCTATTGCCTCTTGCGAGAGTCTTTGTTTGCCTTCGTAGTGGTAGAGGATAGCCTTTAAGAGCCAGTATTGGGATTGTGTTTTTAGTTTTGTATCTTCTTGTGCATCAATAGAGGTGATAGCTTTTTGTAGTGTGGCAATATCTTTTTCTCTCATAAGCTCGTTTGCAAAAAGATAAAAAAGATACGAGAGGTGAAATTTATTGTATGCCTGTAGGGCAGTTTTAGTGGCTAAAGATTTGTTTGAGTCTTTGTTTAAAGCAATGACCCTCTCATAGTCAACAAGTCTACCCTCTTTATGCTCTATAAGTTCCAAAGAAGCCTCTGCAGCGGGTTTAAACTGCTCAAGATACCACCCTAAATCACTCTTTAACTGTAGATACTTCTTGTCATACTCTTTGTGTGCTATAGGTTTGTTAAGTGTCTCAAATGCTTTTGCTATATTGCGTTTAGAGTAGTAAAAATAGGAGATAAGTTTGATGTTTTGCAGATTGTAAAGGTTGTTTTTTTCAATTATGGTAATGATGCTTTGTGCTGCGTTTAGATCCTCCATCTCCATGTAAATCTGCAGGGCTTTATCTAAATACTCTGGATGTGTAGTATCTTCATAATAGAGTTTTTCCAAAAATTGTGCTGCAATTTCCGGTTCACCTACTTCAGTATAGATATAAACCATCCTCTCAATATTCTCTTTTGATGGATTTGCTTTGGCCTCCTGTCTGACGAGACTTTTAAGTGATTCGTACTGGTATGTTCCTAAACCAAAGTCAATGATATCTTTAGCAAGTTTTGGATCATGTTTTTTATTGTACATAAATTCCATATATTTGATGGATTCACTGCTTCTGCCGCTCCATCTGCAGACCTCTGCCATTTTTTGATTCCAGTAGTATGAGTTTGGATGTTGTTCGTATCCCAGTTTTGCAGTTTTGTAGGCATGTTCTAAATCATTTGAGTATAAAAAGGCTTGCAGCATAAGTTTTAACTCTTCATCGCTACTGTATGCATTTTCTGATTTATGCTCTAAGTCTATTTTGCTCGGGGCATCCTTTTTAAATCTATACTTGTAGGTTGTTGCAAGATAGGCATATTTATATTTTTGTTTATACTTTGGAAGTTCTTTTTTAGCCTCGTCCATCTTTTCATAGCAACCGCACCTTACTGTCAAATTATCGGAAATACGCATCAGTGTGCACTCTGGAGGAAAATTACTCTTTGTAAGTTTTTGCAGATTTTCTTGGGAGTACAGAGCACTTTGGAGCTGAACCGTGTAACAGCTTTGAGAACTTTTTGCATAAAGTGAAAAAGAGATTATAAATGTCAAAATAATAAAACGCATACTTACCTCTTCATCTTTAGTAATTTTGTAGAGAGTCTTTTTGCTCTTTGGAGCTCATTGGCGGAAATATAGAGTTTCAGGAGTGTAATACGTGCTTTTTTATCTTTGATAAAGTAGTTTTCATATCTGTACCCTAAACGGACTGCATCTTTATGGTGCCCGCCTGCCTGAAGGGTTTTAATCGCTTTGAGCCACAAATCCCTGCGTTTTGTATACTCAGGGGTATGTTTAAACTGGTTCATATAAAGTTGTGCAACTTTTTTGTACTTTTTGTGCTGTAGATAAAATGATATAAGTTTTTTTCTCCAGTATGAGGAGTTTTGTGCATGTGTAATTATGAATGCCTCTGTCTCTTTGTATGAGTAGTGTTTTGTTAATAAATAGTAGCGTTCATCAAGCCATTTCTTGTTGTTTTGTTTATCCAAGAGGGCGAGTCTGTCCAAGTAGAACATACTCTGTTTATAATCCTTGAGAGTATATGCAAGATAAAAAGCATCGCTTAGCAGTTTTATATCATTTGGATTTTGCTGCAGCAGTTTTTTTACCAAAAGGTAACTGTCTTGTTCATCATTTAAAAAGTAACTCTCTTTATAGAGCTCTTTGAGTTCACTCTGTTTGTAAAAATTTTGGCTGATAATGATATGAAATAGCTTTTGCAGTTGTCTATATTTTGCTTTGAGCTCTTTTGTTCTATTTTTCTCTTTGAGATAAAAGTAGTCCTCTTTTGCAATTTTATAACTCAATTTATATGCTTTTTGGCGCGTCTGTCTCTCTTTAGAGTTTCTTAAAAGCTCTAAAAGTCTAAATGAGAGGTCTTTTTTCTCTGCTCGAAAAGCCTGCTGCGCAAGATTGAGCATAAGTGTTTCATTTGAAGGGTCGTTTTTGAGCATGTTTTTAAGATACAGTACACTTAAGTCATAATTGGATTGCTCTGCGAGAATCTGTTTTGTAAGAGTATCTTTGGGATATAAAATAATAAGGATGATGCAAAATACGAGAAATCCGATAATTATCTCTTTGTATGTTGCTACATATATTTTTTTATTATTTGCATATGACATTGAAGGCAACTTTCTTTTTATATTTGTAGTTAAAAGTGATTATATCATCTTTTTTTCTAATATCTGAAGCGGTATTTGTGAAGTTGTATCGGCATTTTTGAGGAATGTTGAGCTCTAGTTTAAGTGGTAAATAGGATTTGAGCTGCATACTAAAACCATTATCAGTAAATTCACTTTTTACAACTGCTGCGTTTGTGCTGACTAGATATCCATGATTGCGATGTATCTTTTTTGAGAGATGTATCTCTGCGTCTGTTTTGTCTCCTAGATGGATATATGTATGGTTTTTAATGCGTTTAAATCCGAGTAGATTGGATGAAGTGTTCATATCTACATATGATTTTTCATCTTCTAAACGCAGTGTTTTAAGATTTTTCATTCCCGCTACGAGATAATGGTTTTTGTTGCCTGCAAGAGAGACTGTATAGTAATCCATCACTTTTGGAATATATTCAGAGGTAAAGATTGGGTTGACATCTTGTTTTATGGCCCACCCATACACATAATGAAGAGCATTGAGCGATGCACGTTTTGAACCGGAATAGAGATGGTAGTAGATGTCTATGGGCTTTAGTCTTCGCGGGTTATCAGTATGTTTAAATGTCTGTACAACTTTTTTAAATCCCCAGTATGGCCCAAGCCACTCATTTGTATAGATGTTTTCATTTTGTGCACCTGTATATATTTGACAATACTCTCCTCTTTGAATCCCCATCGGGGCAACATAAGAGAGCCATGGATTTGCATTGCTTATGTAGGTATCGCCCCCGTTGATATTGAGAAGGTTTTGTTTGTAAACATAATCCAGAACCATCTCGGTCGGTGCACAATCACCACTCCAAAAGATTGTTTTGGCTTTAGGATATTTGTTCTTTGGAAGATATTTTATATTTATCTCGTCAAGCATCCCTTTTGTCTCATTTTCTAAAGAGAAGTGGTATCCTTTTGGTTTGAGTCTGTATTTCTCATCTAAAGTTCCATTATGGATTTTATTCCAAAAGAAAGGGTGTGTAAAGGTGTGTGTTGCAGGTTCTACATTTGGAAGTTTATAGATCTTTTTTACTATTTTTTGCAACTGCGGTGCTAATTTTGGGTAGAGCCCGTTGTCATCAACCTCTGCACCGATAATAGAGACAGAGATGGGAATAGGGTACTTTTGCAAAATATCACTGTAGATTGTATCTCCTGAGAAGAGTTTTGGATTCCACTCTACTCTGTTCATTATCCCGTCACCATCAATATGGCTAAAGAGAATCCTTTTTCCGTTTTGTGTTGTGACATCAGGGACTATGATGGTTTGTAGACGGAGCGCTTTTTTAAAGAATTCAAAAGGGTTGATAACCCAGAGATTGTCATCGTTGAACTCCTGTATAAAAGCATTTCTAAGTGCGAATCCACCCCATGGCATGAGTGCTGCATAGGTTGTTTGTGTATGATTTGTATTTGTCAGACTAAAGAGCCTTTTGCCTTGAGTGATATCAATAAAACTTTCACTGTTGTTGAGTGATGGTTCTATCTCATACCCTAGCATTGCATCTTTATCTTTGATTTTACCCTTGCGGATATTCTCAGAGCCCTCATTTATCTTAATAGAGAGTTTGTTTAAAGAGTCGTTAAGTGGTAGTGGTAAAGTTCCTGCAAAAACAACTTTTATATTGTACTCTTGGAGTTTTAATATCCACGCAATAAGTTTGTCTGGATTTTTATACTCTTTTGCAAACCAGATTATGACTCCGGCGTACTGCTGCATCGTTTCCATGGAGGGTAGTTCATGTTTGCTGATGTCATAAAGTTTTTGTATGTAGCCCTGATACTCTAAAGGAAGTGCACCGTGTTGATGCGCGGAGAGAAAAATTCTATCATGCTCACTCTCATCTATCAGCGTTAAGATTTCACGTTTGATAGGATTTTTCGATGAGTTACCGTAGATGGTCAAATCTTTTGTAGAGAGATAGGGAATCATCCCTTTTTCTGTAATTTTTTTAATGCTGTTGCGTGCCTCTTTTGAATTTAAATCCTGCAGTGGCAGATAATCGACACAGATAACATCTAGTTTGTAGTGCCGAATTTTTTTAATATAGGTATCGAGCCAGACTCTATCTTCTTTAGGCACTGTTTGATACGATAAATCTTTACCTGCAAGACCATGATAGTATGATTCAAACAGTACTGCGTTTATAGAGTCATGAACCTTGTCAATTATCTCAAAACCTCTATTTATGATGAGTTTTGAGTGTGGATATCTTTGATGAAATCTTTTAATGATATCTACTAGCGCAGCTTCACTTTTGGCTCTTTGCTCTTTTGTTTTACAGACAAGTTGGTAGGAGTCGAGTGTGTCAAAAAAGAAGTTTTTAAATCCTCGTTTCATCTGCGGTTCAATAATATCTTCAAAGAGAAACTCTTTGTATTTGGGATTTGTCAAATCAAGAACAGGGGAGCTCCATGCTTTGTTATTGCCAACTATCCACTCTTTTTTAACCTTTGCAAACTCTTTTATATCTCTGTCAATTTCACCGATGCTTACATAGGCATACATCTTATCTCTGTAGACCTTAAAACCGTGTGTAGCTGTATTTGTATGTGTAGGCTGTACGATGATATAGTCGTGTATCCCAACCATAGGATAAGATATCTTCTCACCATAATATACTATTGCACTCTTGTCTGTGAGTGCTCCAAACGCAGTAGTGCACAGCAGCATAAAGAGAAGTATATATCTATTGCAGCATAAAAGTTTCATAATTCAACCTGTCCAATTCTTTTCTGATAAATATTATACTTGCGGTAAATACAAGTAGTAAAGAGACTGTGTAGCCATATCCAAACATAGCCGGCCCCATATCGATGGAGAGGAGTGTTAAAACTGTATTGAGTACAAAAAAAGCGATACTGAGCCACATAGCAACCACTTTTCTGTCTAGGTAGTACAAGATGGCCAAAACAGACATAAATGCAAGTTGCAGCATCGCTCCAATGGTAAGGATATAGAGAAGCCCAAGATAGAGCTGTGGTATGTGGAGGTATGCAAAGAGATAAGGAACCGTTAGAAAGAGTATGATATCTACAATGGCCTGAATAATGATAATCTCATGCACGGCATGGCGGACAACATAGACCATATCATCCCTGTATGTGCGTATTGCTTTGAGCGTTCCTCCGTTTCTGACAGAGTTGTAATAGAGGTCGTACTTCTCTGCAAAATCTGCTTCAAGTCTGTAAAAAAAGATGGCCATTCCCGGTATGATGGAGAGATAGGCTAAAAATATTGGCATATCATAAACGAGTGAAGCGTGGAGTTTTCCGATAACCGCATAGCCCGTTGCAGGATGGTACCAAAAGATAAACTTGTCTACCCATGCACCAAGATTGTAGGTAAGTCCCGCAATCGCAAGTGTCCAGTAGAAGTTCTTTGCCAGAAAAAAATCTACTTTGAAAAAGATGGTGGAGTTGTAGCTTTTGATAATAAGTGTCATCAAGACAATAAGTAAAAAGGCATTTCCTGTAAAAAATATGTAGATTAGTTTTTCAATGGTGTCCCCGGCATAAATGGAGATAAAAACGATTAGTGAATAGGCGATAAAATAGGACCAGACCACACCGTTGTAATACTTCAGGCTTGCTGCTAAAATACTTGAGATCCAAACACCGCAAAGCACTAGGAAGGTGGCTATTACACCGATGATAAAAACGGCACTCTGTCCATCAAACATCCAGAGATAAAAAGGGACAACAAAGGGGAGTCCCAAAATCCAGGCTAAAAAGAGTGCCCCAAAATAGGCAGGCAGAATTTCATCTTCACGGTGGTTGAAGATTAGGTCGGCTATATAGCGCGTAAGAGGAAGCTGTACAATACCCGTGATTATAAGACTAGAAGCCAAGGCAATGGCATAGGTAATGACAACCTGAAATCTGTAAACATCACTGTCCGCACCGTAGTTTGCAAGGTTGATAAAACCGACAAGCAAGATAGCGACTATAGAGACGACCCAAGGGCCTGAACTTAAAATTGCTGAGTATCCGTAAACCTTTGCAAGAGATAAAAGTCTGTCCTCTTTGAGTATCTTTTTTAGCTCAAAACCTATGCCGGCCATTAGCTTGCCCCCCTTTGTAGAGTGGTAGTAAACGCAGTGATAGTAAATCTCTTGATTTGTACAAGTCTACAAGGAACTTTTACAGGGGCATAGTAGTTAAAGACTCTTGCGTTTAGTTCAGACCATGAAAGTTGCAGTGCTTCACTGTAGAGCTCTCTGTACTCCTGTAAAAACATCTCTTGTCTATAGTACTTTTGCACCCTTTTTAGTCCGGCTTCTTGAGCTTTTTTCCACTCACCGTTTTCAAAGTTTAAAAAACGAATATACTCTTTTGCAAGGGCATCAGGGTTTGCGATACCTGTAACAGCACCTGCTGAACCTATTGCCTTGTCATCACTGTTAATTCCGCCCTCTATCAAGTCCCTGCAGCTTCCCACATCGGTAGCGACACAAGGTACGCCTGCAGCAAAGCCTTCTAAAATAACAAGCGGCATTCCCTCACTGATAGAGGAGAGTGTCTGCAGTGCTGATTTTGGAAGGATCTTTGTAATATCACTGTGACCAAAAAATTTGATTTTATCTTCACTCTTTTGTATCTCTTCAGGAGAGAGATTGCTTTTGTTGCCCTCAAAGCTCTGAATGGAACCCTTTAAATCAAGAGCAAATGCCATCTGTTGACACTCTTGGACATACTCTCTGTCTTCATCTACTGCCCCGACTATCCATCCCTCTATGTCAGGAATGGTTTGGGATGCAATTTTAATGGCACGTATAAATGTCTTGATATCTTTGATGGGAACAACACGTCCGATAAGCGTGATAATCGGCCTTGGCGGGTCATTTCTGTACTCTATAGTCCGCATAAGTCCATCTACATCAACACCGTTTGGTATTATCATAGTTCTGTGAGCAGGGGCTCCAAAATTTATCTGTATCTTCTGTGCACCGGAAAAGAGTGAGAGTATATGGTTTGCGCGATGGTAACAAAAGAGTCCGATTTTGTCAAAAAAACTGATCCACATTTTTTTGATATAGTTGTACTCTTGGGGCTGCTGCAGAAGTGATGGTTTTTTAAACTCTATCCAATCAGCAGAGAGCATATCTATCTTTCTCTCTCTGGTGTAAATCCCATGTTCAGTCAGAAAGAATGGTCTTTGTGTGGTATAGGAGGAGAGTGCACCTAAAAAGCCTGCATAGCCTGTTGATGGGGCATGATAGATTTTTGTTTTTGGAAGCCCTTTTACAATATTTGCAAGTGTCCAGATAGGTTTATGGATATTGCGAAGTGTCCAAAAATAGTCGATAAAAGGAATGTCAGGGCAGTTTTTTGAGTAAGTTGCAGTTAAAAATTCCCATGCCAGTTCTGAGTGTAAAAAATCATCAAAAGTGACATTTTTTGTATAAAAATCAAGGTTTTGGAGCACTTCTGGAATTTCACCGCTGTTGTTTTGCAGAGCGGTGTAGAGTTTTTGAATTGCTTTAAATCCCTCTTCACTTCCTCTTCTTTTTTTCGGTTTAGGCCTTTTTTTATCATCTTTATCAAAAAGATAGTGCACTTCCAGGTGTTTTAAATTTGATGGAAACTCATAACTTACCTGCATAAGTTCTCCATCAAGGTAAGGCGTCGCACCGATAAAACAGACACCGAATGAAAACTCGGGAAGCCCTTTTATAAGCTGTAAAATCCAGCTTGAAACCCCACCTTTCACATAAGGGTATGTCCCCTCAGAAAAGAGCATGATGTCAACACTTGAACTTTTGGGAAACTGTTGACTCATGATACTTCTCTCCACTGACTCACGACAGGGTAGAGTTTTGCATTGTATTCAAGCCCCTGCGCCTGTTCTAAAAGTGAGTGTACAATATGGTATTTTTTAGTAATAAAGTAAAGTTCTGCAAGATAAGGAACTAAAAATGTAGAGCGTTCAGAGAGTAACTCTTTGGCTACTGTCAGTTCGGCTTTAGCTTTTTCATACTCTCCTCTGTGCATATAAACTCTGCCCATCAGACTAAAGAGACTTGCGCAGATAGTGTAGGTCTCTTCGAGTTTTTTTCTCTCTTTACGAAGCTGCTGCAGATGTGTAAGTTCTTTATCCTCTGATTCACATTTTTTAATATTTTTAATAATAACATCAAGCTGTGGTATGTAGTACTCTTTTGCAATTTCAAGGTAGGCAATAACAGAATTTAAAAAGTTTACTTTCAAACTGTCGTGTGCAAGTTCTGCATAGACCATTTCCCAGTAGAGATATGCAAGTTCTTTTGCGGAGTGAGCGATACGCTCTTCATCTTTTGCATCATCTTTTGTAATCTCCTTTGAAATAATGGCAAGATTTTTATTGATACTGGAGTTGATGGCTGTCTCTGCTTTGTTGATAATGGCGTATCCAAACATACGAATCTCATCATCTCTGCTTGAGAGGGTTTGTTTGACAACATTTAGACTTATGGGAGAGTTGGCTGCAGCAAGACTGGAGAGAGCTTTAAGTTTTTTTGATTTTGGTATGTAGTCATTATTCATGATATTTATCATGGAACCTTCCCCAAAAAGTCTCTCCACTTCTAAAAATGACTCTTGGAACTCATCAAGGTCCAAGATGTTCGTGTCAATAATCTTCTCCTCATATTTGACATTTACCATATACCAAAAAATCCACAGCGTAAAAAAGTAACCAAGGAACGGCAGACTGATATTGAATAAAAAACTAAAGAGAAAAATTGCAATCTGGTTGTTCTTATGTAAAGATGCCTTGTAAAGTGTTTTAAAAATCCAACTCTTATCTTCAATACTTTTGACTCTTTTTTTATCTTGCAAATCAATTTTTTTGGTAGATTTTTTAAATCTTTTAAGGGCATAAAAAGAGATGAAGAGTGAAAAGAGTATGGAGAGAAGCAGGTGGATCAAGAGGATAATATGAAGATGGTTCTCATAAAAGATAAAAGGATTAATCATTATAGTCGTCTTCTATATATTTATTGAGCAGTTCCAGCTGATTAATATGAAAATTCATAGTTTCAAATTTTTTATCTTTATCATATTTGATATTGTGTTTTAGTCGTTTTAAAAAACCAAGAGCAGAGGAGCTGTCGCTTAAGGGAAAGAGAAAAAGAACATAATGGAACTCTTTGTACTTTGTAACAGTTACTACATCAAGTGCACGGAGCATTTGTAATACTTTTTCGTGTACTTTCATTGTTTGCAGTTCACTCTCAAGTTTAAGCACCATAATTGTAGAGTTGACAGCATATTTATCATAGATATAACGCAGTCGATTATACTCATAGCTAAATGCCGTCTCATTAACTGCACTGATTTTATAGGAATCATCGGGTATGTTATTTTGTGAGATCGAGATAGAGAGATACTCAAGTAAAATAGAGATAGATATGAGGTTTTCTTTATTGAAAGCCATAAAAGGCATCCTCTCAATAAGTAAAACAGAAGAGATGTGCTTGTCTGATACAAAAGGTATGGCGACTAGAAATTTTGAATCTTCTTTAGATTTGAGGGATGGCTCACCCGCTTTGTCACTGATATAGACAGGCTGCTTAAAATGGGTTGCTCTGTTGAGAAGGTAAGAGGAGAGTATCTCCTCTTTTGAATACTTTTCACAAAGGGCGCTATAGGTAACTGCTGTATTTTCCAAAGAGAGTTCTTCCTCTTGATGTCCCAACTTTTTGTGGATAATAAGGGCACTGTTCACATTAAAAGATTTTTCTAAAAGAGCTAAAAAATTACCATAAAATTTTGTAACTTTAACATCGATTTTATCATCTTTTGACTCTCTGTTACTCTCAATAATCTTTTCAATGGCACTCCGGATACTCATAGGTTTGACCACATAGTTTTTTTCGAGTTGATCATGAGAGATTTTTAGCGTATAAAATGCTTTGGAGAGCTCATTGAGTTTTGTTGTTTTGTAATTTGCCTCAACCTGGAGCTCTTTTATCTTTTTTGTCCAGTAGTAGTGAAATTCACTAAAAATCATTGTCATCAGTAGTAAAACTAAAAATTCGGTATGAGGAAATTCAGGGTAAAAGAACCACATGGCAATAGAGAGCATACCAATGGAGACAAGCCCGTTTTCAAATCCGTGAAAGAGAGTGATAATGGCTAAAAGGATTAAAGCATAAGATACCTGTGTATGAACTAAGCAGATATCCTGCGGATTGAAAATGTAACCTACTAGAAGAAACAGGGTTACGATGGTTACCGTTTCAAGATATGCATATTTTTTTATCTTTTCAAGTATGATATCTGTTTTAGATAATTTTTTTATCCGCTTATTTGCAAAGTTCATAAATGCTCTTGCTTATTTTGCTGTCATTTTTTCGATCAGGTTTTGAGCAGTTGTTCCAATAGAACCGGTTCCCCAGTCACTGTCAGCTCCAGTCGCGCTCCAGACAAGTTTTGCATTTTGTGTTTTGTAGAGGCTCAGTTGCAGGCTTACAGCCGGTTCGCCATCAATTCCTGTTTTGTATCTCCATTCACTTACTCCGCCCGTTAAAAAGTATTTTGATCCATCTTTTTTTGCTACTTTTTGTACCTCTTTTATGGAGGCTTTAGTCGTTGCAATATGCGATTGGATATTGTAACCTTTTGCAAGTAAAATACCCTCTACGATATTAGTCGCTCTCTGTCCGGCTCTTGGAGTGTCTGTATAGTTATTTAATTTAACTAGAGTGATTTGAATGTCATTTTTTATCTGATGTGTTTTGTTTACATCAACATAAACCTGGGGGAGTTCTTTATTTGTAGCTATCATCGCGGTACTTGAACAACCTGCGATAAAGAGCGTTGCAAAAAAGAGTACAATAGAATTTTTCATCGGATCGCCTTGAAATTTTAGGTGATTATATATCGTCCATAATAAAGAATATATTAAATACGTTAATTTATATGAATATTCCCTAAATATAACGATGATAGTTTTTTAAAAAAGTGTAGCCTCTAGCGCTTTGATTTTATATGTTTTACGATGAATCTCACAATAACCATATTTTTTAATCATCTCAATATGGAGTTTTGTTCCATACCCTTTATGTTTTTCGAAATGGTATTGGGGATAGAGAGAAGCTTTTTTGAGAATATCTCTGTCATGCGTTACTTTTGCTAAAATTGAAGCGGCACTTACTTCGGCAATTTTGCCATCAGCTTTTATCATGGTTTCCAAGCCCTTGACCCCAAAGTTAGAATTTCCGTCAAAAAGGTAGCTATCTGCGTTTAGGGTAGAGAGTATCTCTTCTAAAGCACTCTTTAAACAATATGATATACCATTTTTATCTATATCCTGAGAGGAGAACTCTACTATATGGTATGTTGCGTTTGGAACTATCTCTTCATAGAGTTTTTCTCTTCTTTTTTCACTCAATTTTTTGGAATCATTGAGTCCCTCTACTGCTGCGTTTAATATGCACCCTGCAACAACAAGATTGCCCGCAAGAGGTCCTCGACCGGCTTCATCTATCCCACATAATACTGCCATCTAATCTCCTAATGCCCAAATGTCGAATGGTATTATATCAACCTTGGCAAGCGGATGCGATATTGTTCCCTCTTTATTCATAGAAATGACGACTATATGCTTTATTCTGTAGGTAAAGATGAAAGACTCGATACTCTCGAGTTTTTTGAACAAACGCCGTTCATCAGTGAACGGCTTACATAAAATAATAGTATCTTTTTTTGGCAGGTAAAAATCTATGCCGTCTTCATAGTAACACTCCGTTTGCGATTTTAAAAGTTCTAAAAAGACCATATTTTCAAAAAGACGGCCAAAGTTCTTCTCTATGCTTAAAGCTGTTTTGATGGATGTATCGCAAAGATAGACTTTTTTTGTAGCTCTTGCATGTGCATATTTTTCCAACAGGTGGATGTACTTTTTTTCACATAAAGTCTCAAAAGATTTGTAAAGTTTGTCTTTTGAAATTTTACGGTTCTGTTTAAGCCTTTCATATATAGTATATGCGGAGAGCTTTTGTGAGACAAATTTTGCACAAAGCTTGATAATATCAAATTCTATGTCATCAAGAGCATATTGTAAAATATTTTGCAGGTATATAAGACGTTCGTCAGTATTTACCTTATGCATATGTGCAAATCCGCCAAGTTGTACAAAGTGGTTAAGCGCAGAGGAGTCATACTTATGTTCATAAGCCAGAAACTCCTCATAATCAAGAGGATAGAGCTGCAGAGTCTCTAAGTAGGGTAAATCGTAATGAATCTCAGAACTGATAAGAAGCTGTGAGACATTGACAAAATTAAATGCAGTGGTGTAGTTGTCAAACGCAAGTACGTCTATTTTGTTGTGAGTACAAAAATCCGGCAGTAATCTATTGAAATTATCGATATCAATGCGTATATCCTGACAGTTAATATAAAGGTAACTGTTTTTTTTCAGTGAAAGCAGATAGTTTTTTATCAGTTTTGTTTTACCGCTTTGTGTAATCCCGTTTATCTGATATGATTTGTCATCTATATAGGCTTTTCTTTGATGATATTTTTCAACCTGCAGATCAGTTTTATAAAACTCTTCGAGTAAAATTTCCATTTTTCATCCATTTTTTAAACTAAGTAATTTTATCATTTCCTTCTTTAAAGGAAATAAATTTTAGATAATTTCCATTTTTAACCCCTAAATCCTTGAATATTAGCGTTGGTTTGAGTATAATTCCGCTCCCTTAAATAGTTGGGCTAGGATCCAACGAGTTCTTTAGAAGGAAAATTATGGAAAAAATTCGTTTAAAATTGAAAGCTTATGATCATCGTGTACTTGATAGATCTGTAGCGTCAATCGTTGAGGCTGTAAAGCGTACAGGTGCTGCAATTCGTGGTCCAATCCCTTTACCAACAAAAATTCGTAAATATACAGTTTTAAAAT
>CAZCMR010000012.1:0-41202 GCA_964499805.1 uncultured Sulfurimonas sp. | reverse complement strand
TTGTTCTTGAGCGTATGGACTTCCCAGAGCCAGTTATCTCTGTTGCAGTTGAGCCAAAAACAAAAGCTGACCAAGAAAAAATGGGTATTGCTTTAAGTAAACTTGCTGCTGAAGATCCATCTTTTAGAGTAAATACTGATGAGGAAACTGGTCAAACTATCATCTCTGGTATGGGTGAGTTACACCTTGAAATTCTTGTAGATAGAATGAAGCGTGAGTTTAATGTTGAAGCTGAAGTTGGTGCTCCACAAGTTTCTTATCGTGAGTCTATTAAAGACGAAGTTAACCAAGAGTACAAATATGCTAAACAATCTGGTGGTCGTGGTCAATTTGGTCATGTTTACCTTACTGTTAAACCAGGTGAGCCAGATACAGGATTTGTATTTACAAATGCTATTAAAGGTGGGTCTGTTCCAAAAGAGTTTATCCCCGCTGTTAAGAAAGGTTGTGAGGAAGCTATGCAAACTGGTGTTCTTGCTGGTTACCCAATGGAAGATGTTGATGTTACTTTATATGATGGTTCTTACCATGATGTGGATTCAAATGAGATGGCGTTTAAACTTGCTGCATCAATGGGATTCAAAGAAGCTTGTAGAAAAGCAAGTCCTGCTATCTTAGAGCCAATGATGAAAGTTGAAGTTGAAGTTCCTGAAGATTTTATGGGTGATGTTATCGGTGACCTTAACCGTCGTCGTGGTCAAGTTAATAACATGGGTGACAGAGCTGGTAACAAAATTGTTGATGCATTCGTTCCGCTTTCTGAAATGTTTGGTTATTCAACTGACCTTCGTTCTGCTACACAAGGTCGTGCTACATATGCTATGGAATTTGATCATTATGAAGAAGTTCCAAAAAATGTTGCTGAAGAAATTATGAAAAAACGTAACGGCTAATCCTAGTCACTTTTAAGCACTCTTTTGAGTGCTTAAATCCTCTTCTAAAAAAAAATCAAAATATTTCGTTATAATACTAAAAATTTAATAGGCTTGTAATGTATAAAATTTTCGTTTTACCCTTTATTTTTGTGACACTTCTCTACTCCTCTAACCCTAAGGCATATGCAACTTTAGGAGACAAAATCTATAATAATGTCGCTAATATTAAAAAGCTAACTACTATTGGTGATTATTATCTCTATGTAGATGAGATAAATGATTATCTAAAGAGGGTTCAAGCAGCAAAAGAAGAGGGTCTCCTCCTAGATGAGAATAGTCCAGTACAAAAGAAAAAAAATTATCTAAAAAAATTACGGGAACTCTCTAAAGAGAATGACTATTATAGTCGTATGGCGCAGACATCCTTGGAGGCCTCAATGGAAAATGGGGATTCTCTCTTATTTTCCAAAATCATAAACAGTGGCTTGATTGATACTAAAATATATAAAAAAGAGATACTTGATTACTATTTCGCACACTCAAAAGATATTAATACTACTGGAGTAATTCAGTCATATTTGGATGAGAGTGAAGCGTTAAAACGTAAACGCGAAGCGATGTATAAAAGAAATATGTCAAAGAAGTTAAGAGAAGAGGAAAAAATCAAAAGATTAAGAGCACGTGACAAAGCGCGTCAGTTAGAGCTGGAAAAAAAGCTTGATAAGGCAGTAGAGAAGAAAAAGAAAGAGATTCGTAAAGAGCAAAAAGAGGAACTTATTAAATCCATTTAAACTCTTCATACTCTGTGGGTCGTCCCTGCAGTGTTTTATAGGGCTTATACTCCGCTTTATATGAAAGAGAGGGACACTCTTTTACATAATATCCTAAGTAAATCCACTCTTTATCTGCTTTTTGTGCATACTGAATTTGTTTGTACAGAGAGAGTTTTCCAAGCGAATAGTTTGAAAAATCCGGATCATAATAGAAATATATTGAAGAAATTCCCTCTGGAAGAATATCTATCAAGTCAACGCCTATAAGTTGATCTTCATAAAAGTAAAGTACTTCATAGCCAAAGTCATTATGACCACTTACAAAAGAGTTATGATAATTTTCAAGTGAAGTTTGTGAATAGTCCCACCCTTTTTTTTGTTGCATATGGAGATGATATTTTTCAAAAAGTTTGATATGTTCGTATGAGATAGTAGGACGTTGAATATATGTCCGTATATCTTTTGCTTTTTTGAGAATGCGTCTTGCCGATTTACTAAATTCAAAATTTTTGACATCTATTTTTATACTTTTACACTCATCACAATCACTGCAAATCGGTCGAAAATACATTTTCCCAAATCTTCTAAAGCCTCGTTCAATGAGTTCAGCTGAAGACTCTTTTGAGCAGTTTTCAATAACTTTATAGTGTGTTGTTTGTTGTTTTCCTTGAAGATAGGAGCATTTATCTTCCAAGGAGAACTCTTTGAGTAGGTTCATTGCTTGTTTTGGGCTATCAAAACACCCTCTATCATCTCATCAATATCACCGTCTAAAATTGCAGAGACGTTTGAATACGCTTCATTTGAACGTGTATCTTTTACCTGTTGATATGGCTGCATAACATAAGAGCGTATCTGATGTCCCCAGCCTATTTCGCTTTTGGCAACTCCACTCTCTTTTGCCTTTTGTTCTTCTAGTTCAAGCTCATAGAGACGTGACTTTAGCATTTTCATAGCTGTAGCTTTGTTTTTATGTTGGCTTCTGTCATTTTGGCACTGGACAACGACACCTGTAGGGATATGTGTAATTCTTATAGCTGATTCTGTTTTATTGACATGTTGTCCACCTGCACCGCTTGAGCGGTATGTATCTATGCGGATATCTTTATCATCAATCTCTATGTTAATATCATCATCAATTTCAGGAGAGACCATAACCGAAGCAAAAGAGGTATGTCTTTTTGCATTTGAGTCAAAGGGGCTGATTCTCACAAGACGATGGATGCCGTTTTCAACTTTGAGATACCCGTAGGCATTTTCACCTTTAATGAGGATAGAGACATCTTTTATGCCGGCTTCATCACCGGATTGGTAGTCAAGTACATCTACTTTATATCCATGCCTTTCAGCCCATCTTTTGTACATTCTTAACAGCATTTGTGCCCAGTCTTGACTCTCAGTTCCGCCGGCACCCGGATGGATAGAGAGTATAGCGTTGTTTGCATCGCTCTCTTGGCTTAAAAGTACCTCTATCTCCATATCTCGTATCTGTTGCTCTAGGTTCGGGGCATCTTCATAGAGTGCTTGAAGTGCTTCTGTGTCTTCTTCCTCTTTAGCCATTTCATAGAGTTCTTGGGCATCTTGGACAGCTGAGTTGGCTATGTTGTATTTTTCCAGTTTTCTTTGAAGCTGCCTCTTCTCTTTTTGAATCTTTGCCGCATTGTCTGCATCACTCCAAAAATCCTGAGAGTTTTCAAGTGCTTCAATCTCCGTGAGTCTTGCCTCTATTTTTTTAGGTTCTACGACACCGGTAATATTTTGCATTTTTACCGATACGTTTTTTAGAAGCTCCGTGTACTCATAATTGTCCATAAAATGTCCTATATTTGTTATAATGCGATTATATAAAATAGAGGCTTAAAATGAAGATTATTTCAGATCCCTTAGTACTAAAAGATGAATTGCAAGGGCAGAGAGGAACTATAGGTTTTGTACCTACTATGGGTGCACTGCATGAAGGGCATCTCGAACTCATTAAAAATGCGCGTAGAGAAAATGAGAGAGTGGTTGTCTCTATATTTGTTAATCCGACTCAATTTTTAGAGGGCGAGGATTTGGAGAAATACCCGCGCCGTGATGATGCAGATAGAAAAATATGTGAACTTGCGGGAGTTGATATCCTCTTTTTGCCATCCGTCAATGATATTTATGGCGAGGACGAAGTAAGATTAGAAGCTCCAAATGTAAGAGGATATATTTTAGAAGGTTTTACGAGACCGGGGCATTTCAGTGGTGTTTTGAGAGTTGTGATGAAATTACTCAATATCGTCTCACCGACAAGAGCCTATTTTGGCAAGAAAGATGCCCAACAGTTACATCTTATAACTCTCATGGTAAAACAGTTTTTTATGAGTGTTGAAATAGTGTCAATAGATACTGTACGAGAGAGTGACGGGCTTGCTCAGAGCAGTCGTAATGTTTATCTTGATGCCAAACAAAGGAAAGAAGCGATTAAGATTCCTACTGCCTTATATGCCGGAGCAAAGCTTATAAGTCAAGGTATTACAGATACGGCAGAGATTAAAAAGGCAATGTTGGAGATACTCTATCCTCTTGAAATTGGTTATGTTGAAATTTTGAGTCGTGATTTTGAGTCACTCTCTAGAGTTGAGATAGGCAACAGTATTATTTTGGTAGAAGTACTTTTAGGTGAAACAAGGTTACTTGATAATATTTGGCTCTAGGTAACCCTCTTCAATCATAAGATCAACTGCCTGTTTAAATACAGGCACGGCAGTCTGTGCAGCAAACTGACTCTTTTTTGGTTGGATGACTACTACGCCTATTGTATAGTGGTGTTTTTTATCATTGGCAAAACCCATAAACGCAGTGTTGTATTTGTGAACGTATTTTCCTTTTTCAACGATATGTGCTGTTCCCGTTTTCCCCCCAATCTCTATACCGGGAGTGATTGCCTTTTTACCGGTCCCTTTATTTACTGTTTTTATAAGTATTTTTTTTACTCTTTGTGCAGTTGCACTTGAGAGAACATGCGTAGTCTCTTGCTGTATCAACTTCTCCTCTTCTCCCTGTTCATCTATGAAAGCATCTACTATCTTTGGGTAAACCATCTTCCCGTTATTGTTAAAAACACTATATGCCCGCATCAGTTGCATTAAATTGGCACGGATTCCATAACCGTATGCACAGGTTGCTTTGTAGATCTCATTTTCAAGGCGTTTTGGTGTTGGAATATATCCGCTTCTTTCATAAATCAGATCAGGAGTAGATTTTTGACCAAAGCCAAATGTTTTTAGCCCCTCGTTAAATTCATATCCGGAGAGTTTCTGTGCGAGTTGGGCTATTCCGATATTTGAAGAGTAGACTATGACGTTTTCTGCACTCAGCCAGTCAAATCTATGCTCATCCGTAATAACTTTTCTTCCTATTCTGTATCTTCCATTATGTCCGTTGACCAGATCATAAGGATTTACAAGTTTGTGCTCTAGTAAAAGTGAAAAAGTGATAGGTTTTAAAACACTTCCGGGCTCAAAACTATACTCAATCATATTGGAGTTTAGTGAGGGGTAGTCACTGCGTTTAATCTCTTTTGGAAGATACCTGTTTGAGCTTGCCATTGCATATACTCTGCCGCTTTTAGAGTCCATAACAGCTATCATAATCTCTTTTGCTCTAAGCTCAGTTTTCATTTTGTCAAGTATTTTTTCAACTTTGATTTGAAAAGCGACAGGAATAGTCAACTTGAGATTAAGACCGTTGATTTTTGGTTTGGTGAAACTCTCTTTATTTAAGATAATATAGCTGTTTACATCTCTTTTGCCTCTGCTGTAGCTGTTTTGTCTGGGGGAGAGCTCCTCATCCCAACGTTTTTCAAGCCCTTTGACCCCTTTTACAAAAGTAAAACCATCCTGTTCAAGTTTATGAGGATAGCCTAAAATAGGTGTTAAAAGATTTCCGTATGGGTACTCTCTACTCTCTCCGCTCTCTATAATGCTGAGCCCGTGAATAGAACGCAAACCGGTTTTTGGATTTTTTAGTGAAAGAAAAACTTTAAAACGGCGCAGTTCATGAGCAAGCTTTTTGAGATAATTGGCTTGAATCTCTTCTATGTTGTAGCTAAGGACCACAACACCTTTGCGTTTAGAGAGACGTTTTTTAATGTTTTTTATACTGATACCTGAGTAGATGTTGAAAAGTTTTATAAAAAGTTCTTTTTTTTGAGGGTCTATATAGCGTGTGTCTACAACTGCCTTATAGAGTTTTTTTGTAGTTGCGAGATGAAAACCATCTGCACTGATAATAGTCCCCCTAGATGCTTTTGAACTCTCTACAGCATACAAAGAGGGCATATGGCGTGACTTGAGCACTGTTAGGAGCATTACACTTAAAAAGACGATAAAAGCTATGGTAATAAGGACATAGAGAAGAAGAATTTTTTTACTTTTGTTGCGGTTTACCATTCTATGTCTGTAGTGTTTCTTTATGAGATGGGCTATACTTGTGTACGGCCGATTTCTTTATATGCATTAAGGGCTTTGTTTCTAATCTCAAGCATAAGTTTCATGCTTGTTTCCGCTTTTCCGATTGCCAATGCAGCCTGATGCAGATCTTTTACCTGCCCGGTCGCCAAATCAGCTATCGCCTCTTCACTCTTTTGTTGCATTTCGTTTACTTCATTGATTGCTGATTTTAGATGGCTTGCAAACTGCTCTCCACCGTTGGAATTTTCTATTTTACTTTTTTGTTTGAGTAAATCAGCTGTGGATGCACCAGAGATATTGTTAATATTGTTCATAATCTACAACTTCCTTTATTGCAACAGTGAAATAGCACTGTTGGCCATATTTTTTGAGCTTTCAAACGCAGCTACATTTGCTTGATAGGAGCGTGTAGCTTCAACCAGATCGGCCATTTCCACAACGGGATTAATATTTGGATATGCAACATATCCGCTTGCATCAGCATCTGGATGGCTTGGCTCATACTTCATAAGTGGTTTAGAATCATCCCGTACCACTTTATCAACGATTACGCTCATTATAGCAGGATTTACCTTTTTGCCCTCTTGATTTTCATTCAACGGATCTTCATAACTTGCACTTTGTGTACTCTTGCCTAAGGCTTTATTATATAAATCATTAAAATTAATAGTTTTAAATACAACTTCTCTACGGCGGTAAGGACCACCTTCCTCAGTTCTGGTAGTCTGTGCATTTGCTATATTGCTTGATATAGTATTTACACGTACTCGTTGGGCAGAGAGTCCGTAGCCGGAGATGTCAAAACTGTTTAAAAAATTACTCACTGCTAACTCCTTAGTTTATTTTTGATGAAGCGTCAATGACACTGTTGAAGATTGCTGAGTCTTTTTTGTTTGCCATAACAAGAGCATTGAACATAATGGAGTTTTTACTCATCTCTGTAGTCTCAACATCAATATCGACAGAGTTTCCATCATTTCTTGCCATATGGCCATCTCTAAAAAAGAGTGTTGGTTTATCAAGTGAACTTTGCTCTTTTGCTTGTAAATGTTTCGAGTTGGTATGTGCCATTTGCAGCTTGTGAGACTCCTCTTTGTAGAGTTCATTTTTTTTAGCAATTAGTGCATCTTGAAAACTGATATCTCTTGGTTTATAAAAAGGAGTGTCTGCATTTGCTATGTTTGATGCTATCATATCTTGACGTGCGGCACGATAGTCCATTGCCTGTGCTAACAAAGAGTGTGTTTTCGATATTTCGATGCCCATTTCTCTACTCCAATAATAGTGTACTCAATTTATTATTTAGTAATAAGCAATTTTAGTGCCAAAAATTAAAGAAGTCGTTGATTTATTTATATTTTTATATGTTATTTAATAATTTTAAGAATATTATCAAACTTTATGTTAAAACTACTGATTTAAGCAAACTTTAAAGAATATAGGTTCATAATGATTCTTAAGGTTACTAGTGTAATCCAAATATTTCAATTAAGGAGTTCTTTATGAAAAGAGCTGGTTTTACTATGATCGAATTGATCTTTGTTATTGTTATTTTAGGTATTTTAGCAGCAGTTGCTATTCCAAAACTTGCGGCTACTCGTGATGATGCGAAACTTGCGACTGCAAGATCAAACTTAGCTACTTGTATCACTGATATGGGTGCTAAATATACTGCACAGGGTGCTCTTGTTGCAGCGGATTTAACTAATGATCCTGCATGTGCTAAAGCAAATGCGTATCCTGGTATTACTGTGGCATTAAACGCAACAAACGATGGATTAACAGTAGCAGTTCCTGCAACTATTACTGATTTTGAAGCTACATACCAATTCGGTGGCACAAGCGTTACTTATTAGTCCATATTTAGTTTTATCATAGAAAAGTCTTTTCGGCTTTTTCTATGATGCTCTTTCTTAATAAAAAATTTCTTACTCTTTTTATTCCTTTTACATTTTACTTTATTTACCAGAGTACAGTCTATACATTTTGTTAATAAAATTCTCATGATTAGCAATTTAATATTAAGAAATATAATAACCTAGATACAAAAAAAGTTTTATATGAGATAAATTATTGTACAATTTATACTAATTAGATAAAGAGGTCAGGATATGAAACACGCTTTTACGATGATAGAGCTGATTTTTGTGATTGTTATTTTGGGGATTTTAGCAGCAGTTGCTGTACCGAAGCTCTCCGCAACAAGAGATGATGCAAAAGTTTCAAAGATTGCGCAAAATATTGCGACTGCCGCTGCTGAGATATCTACTTATGCCATGTCCAAAGGAAGAACGGATAGTGATTTTTTAGTAATGTCAAATGCTATGAGAACGATGAAAAACCATGGAAATGTTAGGTTGAGTGCAAATCAGGCGATGATTTTGGCTGAGGGAAGTGACTGTATAAAAATGGCAATAGTGAGTAGTGCAACCAATGATGATTTGATTGTAACTTTTGAGACATCTACAAACAAGATTTGTGATGGACTGCAAAGATTGATAGATATTGATAAATATCCAATGAAGTTAAGGGGAAATAGTGTTACATATTAAAAATAAAAAAGCATTTACAATGATAGAGCTGGTTTTTGTCATTGTAATATTAGGAATTTTAGCGGCGGTAGCTGTTCCCAAATTTGCTGCAACAAGGGATGATGCAGTCATAGCAAAAGGACGTAGTAACATAGCATCTATTCGTGCAGGAATTATTACAGAGAGACAAGCGAGATTGATTAAAGGTGATAGTGATTTTATCAAAAATGGGACAGAAGCAGGGAAGATGGACCATGGTGGATTATTTGGTGGAGTTTTGATGTATCCAATATCGCAATCAACAGGGAATGACGGCTGGAGTGCAACAGCAGGAAGCGGTACATATACTTATAAAGTAGCAGGAAGTGCAAATACATTTAAATATACGCCGTCTGATGGAAAATTTTTATGTACATCGGGTAACGAGTGCGATAAACTGACAAAATAATTTGAACTACTATAATATCTCTCTTATAGGCTCACCTCTTGAGCCTTTTACCTACCATTTTGACGCTGTTTTGGAAGTTGGAGTGGAAGTAGAGGTTACTGTCCGCTCACGAAGCGCAAAAGGAGTAGTCCTTTCTCAAACGAAACAGCCATCATTTACTACACATGAAATTGTAAAACTTACTGCGTTTAGATACTCTCAAAAACAGATGGAGATGGCAAAGTTTATCGCTGCATATTATATCTGCTCACTTGGAGATGCTTTTGCCCTTTTAACACCTTTTGTCTCTTCATTAGAACACTCTTATGCACATACTGAGTATGCGAACGAGGAAAATACTAAACGCAGTGGTCAAACGCAGCAGGATTCCAAAATAGTATTATCAAAAAAACAGCAAGAGGCTTTAGCATTTTTAAAGCAGCATAAAACCGCTCTGCTCTTTGGCGATACGGGAAGCGGTAAGACTGAGATATATATGAAGTATTTTGAAGCAGTGATGGACGAGGGTAAACGCAGTATATTCTTGATGCCAGAAATTTCACTTACACCTCAAATGTCACAAAGATTGGAGGAGCATTTTGGTGAGAAGGTAGTTATGTGGCACTCAAAACTCACTCCCAAAAAGAAAAAAGAGGCTATGGCAAAAATACACAGCGGTGAGGCGAAAATAATCGCAGGACCACGCTCAGCTCTTTTTTTGCCTATTGAAGATTTAGGGCTGATTGTTGTGGATGAAGAGCATGATGACAGTTACAAATCTTCCTCACGGCCGCGTTACAATGCCAGAGACATCGCAATATATATGGGGAGACTTTATGACGTTCATGTAGTCTTGGGAAGTGCAACACCATCTCTGAGTTCATATGTGAAGTTCCCACATATCCGATTAAAAGGTGGACACTTTGTTGCAAAAAAAAGCTTTATATATGAAAAAAATATAGAGAGTCTCTCTCCTATGATTGTATCGCAGCTAGAGGAAACTTTGCAAAAGAAAGAGCAGTCGATTGTTTTTCTGCCTACCCGGGCAAATTTCAAGTATCTTATCTGTCAGGATTGCGGGCATACAATACAGTGTGCATTTTGTAGTGTCGGGATGAGCGTGCACCAACACTCACGAGCACTTAAGTGTCACTACTGTAATTTTACTCAGGCTATTCCTCAGGTTTGCCCTGAGTGTCACTCCTCGCAGCTTACAAGTTCAAGACTGGGTACGGCAGAGGCAGTGCAAAACATCAAAGAGCTTTTGCCAAACGCAGTGGTGCAGCAGTTTGACAGAGATGCAATTACAACAGCAAACAAGTTAAAAAAAGCCCTGAAGATGTTTAACAATAAAGAGAGTGATATCTTGGTGGGAACACAGATGCTCTCAAAGGGGCATGATTACCATGGTGTAACCTTGGCAGTTGTTTTAGGGATGGATAATATGCTCAATATGAGTGATTACCGTGCAAGAGAAAAAGCACTCTCAGCACTTATTCAAGTAGCAGGCAGAAGTGGACGTGCACAAGATGCAAAAGTAATTGTGCAGACATTCAACGAGGAGTTCTTTAGTACATACGTTAATAATTATGAAGAGTTCTTAGAGTCTGAAAAGTTTTTTAGGCAGGAGCTTTATCCACCCTATAAAAAGCTATGCAGAGTGCTTTTTTCTCATAAAAACGGAGCAAAAGCACGTGATGCCATGCATCAGATGCAAGAGAAGCTCGCTGCGTTTGGAGGTGTTGAAATAGTAGGCTCAGGCAAATGTGCCATAGAGCGTGTGGCAAATAAGTACAGATTTGAGATACTGCTGCGTTCAGATAAAAGTACAGAGCTGATAAAAGCAGTCCATGCAACAAAAGTTGCTATGGCCGAGGTCGATATGGACCCTATAGAGTTTGGATAAATATTATTTTGTATATATATTTTCAAAAAACCAGTAGATACTGAGCATTACTCCGGTTGTTTTTTGATAACGCTCATCAAACATAAACTTTTTTGCCTCTTTTGTAGGGATGAAGATAACCTCTATCTCCTCCTCTTGGATGCCTCCTCCGTTATGAAGTTTCATACTTTCATCCAACTCTGCATAGTAAAGGGTCTGGTGTGTTCCTGAGATACCTACACTTGTATAAAAGGTACTGATTTTTATTAGATTTTCAACAGGTACATCGTATCCGCACTCTTCTAAAATCTCCTCTTTGGCTATCTGTGCATTTGTTGTCTCTTTATCAACTATGCCTGCACATAGCTCATACATATAGCCATCTTTTTTGTTTTTGTTTAAAACAGTCGCACGGAGCTGTTTGACAAAGACAAAAGCATCCTCTTGTTTATGCCAGAGAAGGATGGCAACACTGTCGTGAGAGATGACGGCTTCCCACTTTTTTTGTATGTTGTTTTGTGTATAGTGTATCTCTATGGGTTTGATAAACTGAGGGTCTTTAAGCTCTTTTATGGAGTTGATTTTAACCATTGTTACTCTCTCGCTTTAACAGATGTATGTAGGACATATCTTCAAATGGCGGCAGTTTTTTGAAATGTGTTTGGTTGTTGAGGTGCAGATTGACACTCTCGTCATAATTCTTTTTGAGTTTTAAAAATGCTCTTTTTTCTTTCCCTTTTAGCTTTTTGGTTGTGACCTGTACAACGCGCAGGGGATTGATGGCTCTGCCTCTTTTACGAAGCTCAAAATGCAGATGTGGACCCGTTGAGCGTCCTGTTGTTCCGACATAGGCAATAACTTGTCCTTTTTTTACATGTTTGCCTCTGTAGATGCCCCGACGAAAAGATTTCAGATGTGCATATCTTGTCTCATATCCATCTGCATGACGTATTTTGATTAAGTTACCATAACTCCCCATGCGTGCGCAGTATGAGATAGTACCACTCCCTGCAGCACGTACGGGTGTTCCTCTTCTTGCTGCATAATCTATCCCTAAATGGGCTTTCCATTTATGAAGGATGGGATGCCATCTTCTTTTTGTAAAGTATGAAGAGATGCGTGCACCTCTTACGGGGCGTGCCAGTAAAAACCCCTCTACTTCATGTGCTTTTTCATCATAGTATCTTCCATCATCATTAAGATAAATATAGTGTTTTTTATGGCGCATTTCTATCATAGCAACTTTTAGCGTAGGCATGGAAAAAGGGTAGCCAAGACGATACTTCTGTTCATAAATCATGACCAGTCTGTCACCTTTGCGGATATCATTTTTAAAGTTAAGCGAGTGTTTAAAACTTGAGACAAAAATCTGGGCAAGTTTTTTTGAACCGGTCTCTTTAAGTATATTGTAGTTTGGCGAGCTGCTTATGGTTAGGTAAAAAGCTTCTGTTTTTGTAGTTGAAATAATAGGTATGGCTTCAAATGCATAGCTATTATTCTTTTGGAAGATGTGGATTTGCAGTTCATCATTTAAAGGAAGCAGAATCTGCTGTATATCTCCTTTGTTATCACGGAGAATCTGATAGTGAATACCACTTCGCATCTCTTCTGTCAATCGCTGATCATCTTTATCAAGATTGTAATAGAGTTCTTTTACAGGAAGATTGTTTCTCTGTAGAAAAACGAGATAAGTCTCGCCGCTCTCCCATCGGTATCTGTCTACAGTAGCAGCAAATACGGATGTATAGATGAATAAAAATATGAAAAATCGTATCATAAATATAAGCCTATTCTAAAATTCAGATGCAACTTTAACAAATTTTGGCTTAGTATGAGGTTTGTTTGATATAATCGCATATATTAAATAAAAAGAAGTAAGATGAGATATATTGTATTATTTTTATTCCTCTTGTTAAATTTAGATGCGGCTGTAGTGCAGGTGCCTGTTATTTCTATTGATGAGAAAGAGAACACATTGGTGGTGTCAATTAATAAGATTGATGTTGGGATGAGCGGTTTTGTTGTGCATCATATTACACCACAGCATAGCTATGTTGTCAATAATGTTGTGGTTGAGAGTTTTGATGCAAACAGGAGTGAAGCAAGGTTGAAGATGAGCTCTTTTCATCTGCTTGACAATGATGCAGTGCCCTCCGCCACATATAAAGCAGAAGTAGGTGATACGGTAGAGTTGGCATTTGGATATAACCGTGCACTTCTTATTGCACCAAGTGAAATAATCTATCACAGAATTACAAAGAGTGTTCAAACGCAGTGGATGCATCCGGATCTTTTTGCGACTATTCTCTCTTATACCGGTCATCCCTCTCCTCTTAAGAGTGACTTTGAAAAAATGGCAGATGCCACAAGTACAGGGCTTTTGTTCATCTATCTGGATAAAAAAATCTATACACTGGATATGAAGAGTTTTAAAATTTTAGATATCAGTGATGCTCCGTTGGAGCAAAATAAGGTAAATCTTCCTTTTTATACAAGAGTGCAAAAGATAGAATCTCCATGGTGGAGCTGGGGAGAAGGTACAACAGAGGTGAAAAGTTATGCACCGTACTATTATAAACTTTTGATGAAGTACAATAAAGAAAACAAACAGCTTCTTGCTTTGTATGAACAATTTGAGAAAGGAAATTCAAAATGATAGATTCAAAACATTTACAACATTTTAGCACTATAGTCGGTGATGATAATATTTACAGTGATACAGCCCATCTCATAGCCTACTCGTATGATGCAACACGTGAGCATTTTAAACCTGATGCGGTTGTTTTTCCCCGTAATGAAGAGGATGTAAGTGAGATACTGAAGTATTGTAACCAACATCGTATTATTATTGTTCCTCGTGGTGCAGGCTCTGGATTTACGGGAGGGGCACTTCCAAGCAAGGGCGGAATTGTTCTGGCAATGGAAAAGCATATGAACAAAATCCTAGAGATAGATATGAAAAATATGGTAGCCATTGTCCAGCCGGGTGTTATTAACATGGACCTGCAGCGTGCAGTGGAAGAGGTGGGACTTTTTTATCCGCCGGATCCTGCTAGCCAAGACTACTCGACCATTGGTGGAAATGTAAGTGAAAATGCGGGCGGTATGCGTGCAGCGAAGTATGGGATCACAAAAGATTATGTGATGGCAACACGTGCGGTACTTCCAAACGGTGATGTAATCAAAGCCGGTAAGAGAACCATAAAAGATGTGGCAGGGTACAACATCAGCGGTATCTTAATCGCTTCTGAGGGTACTTTGGCAGTGCTTACTGAGATTACTCTCAAACTTATTCCAAAACCAAAGATGACAAAAACTGCAATGGGAATATTTCCAAGTGTAAATGATGCGATGGAAGCTGTCTATAAAACTATGGCAAGCGGTATTACACCTGTGGCGATGGAGTTTTTAGACAACCTTACCATCCGTGCCGTTGAGCAGACATTTAACAAAGGGCTGCCTGTTGATGCAGGAGCTCTTTTGGTTACAGATGTTGATGGAAATCTAGAGGATGATTTGGATTTTCAACTGGCTCAAATTGAGAAAGTTTTTAAAGAGAACGGCTGTAGTGAATTTCGCCGTGCAAAAGATGAAAAAGAGGCGGCAGATATCTGGTTTGCCCGTCGTAATGCCTCTCCTGCACTTTCCGTATATGGAAGCAAAAAGCTCAACGAAGATGTAACGGTTCCACGTGCGGTACTACCTGAACTTTTAGAGAAATTTTATGCCATAGCAGAGAAGTACGATGTGAAAATTCCATGTTTTGGTCATACCGGTGATGGGAATGTCCATACAAATGTTATGGTTGACGGCAGTGACCCTGAACAGGTGAAAATTGCCTATAAAGCGATAGAAGAGGTGTTTCAGGCGACTGTTGACTTGGGTGGTACACTCTCTGGTGAGCATGGCATAGGACTTGCAAAAGCACCATATATGCGTATGGCATTTACTGATGAAGAGATGAACCTTTTCAAATCAATTAAAGCTGCGTTTGACCCGAAAAATATCTTAAATCCTGCGAAAATGGGATTAAACTAGGCTTTTGCGATGAATCAAAAAGTAAAAATCATTCTCGAAGATGCTAAGCTTTTTGTCAGCTCTTTTGTCGATAAAGAGTTGACACTCTTTGCTGCAAGTTTGAGTTTTTATACGATTTTTACGATTATTCCTCTTTTACTGATTATGATGGCGATTTTAACCTCCTTGCCCTCTTTTAGTGATTATTATGAGAAGATACAGGCTTTTATCTTCTCAAATCTTATGCCGGTAAATTCTGACACTGTTATGATTCAGATAAACGGTTTTTTGCAAAACTCTTCGAAAATGGGTGCGATTGGATTTGCTGCAGTTTTAGTCTCCTCTTTACTCTTTTTCAAGAACTTTGAGTATATTGCCAACAAAATATTTCATGCAAAAGCACGAACTCTTTGGGAGAGTATCACGACCTACTGGACACTCTTGACGCTTACTCCCATTGCGCTTGGAGTCTCTTTTTATATTACGGGTTATATTGCCACACTGATGGCTTCAAACTCACTTACTTCAGGTCTAAATATATTACCGCTTATTCCTTATGTTATTATCTGGGGGCTCTTTTTCCTTATTTTTCAGATTGCGGCAAATGCAAAGATAAACCCAAAAGCTTCACTTATCAGCTCATTTGTTGTCTCTGTCATATTCAGTGTAAGTAAAAATGCTTTTATCTACTACGTCTTTTTAAATAAATCCTACACAACGATGTATGGCTCTTTTGCTATTTTGATGTTTCTGTTTTTATGGATATATGTCTCGTGGATTATCTTTATCTATGGATTGAAGTTATGCTACTTGATAGATAAAATGTATAAAAATGAGAAGAGTGTAGAGCATAAGCAGATAGAGAGCCTTACGGCTAAAAATAGCCAAGAGAGATAAGAGTATCTCAATACCTAAGTAGGCAAAAGAAAGGTACTCTTTTACTGCGTTTAGCTTACCATCGAGCAATGACTGCACCACCCCCTCAAGTAATCCTCCAAGCCCACAGATATGTAAAAAGAGTGCAAGAGGATAGAAGAGAGTGAAAAGTGTTGAGTAGAGGATAGAAAGAGGGTGATAGAGACTGAAGTTGCCAAATATTGCTAAAGAGTAGGGCAGCATCATCAGATATACCCAAAATGGAAGCAGTAAAAACTGTTTTAATCTACTCCAATGTTGAAAATGGATAAAAAATAAAAAGATATAAAAAACACCACTGACACTCAGCCAAAATCCTAAACTAAAAACGAGTCGGGGAAAGAGAACGATGACAAGCACAATCGTAATAAGAAGTGTCTGCATAGAGATTACCTTTACTCCTCTGTCATAGAGTACAAATCCAATGACAAGCATAACATAGGCACGCAGGAGTGAGGGTGGAGAGGAGATAAAAAGCATATAGAGCAGCAGTATAAACGCAGTGATGATAAATGTATCTCGCTTATAGCTTCTGTATGGAAAATATCTGTTTTGCAAAAATTTGTAGGGCCATTTTATAAGAAAATAGAGGATAAAACTCAGTACGCCCAAGTGAAAGCCGCTTATGGCTACAAGATGGGAGATTCCAAGGTTGGAAAAGCGTTTTTGCAGATTTGCAGGGAGAGGTTTTGCTAAAAACAGTGCTTGATAAACTGCGGTAGCGTTCTTATCTTTGTGTTGGGTTGCAATGATGTTAGAGATGTATGCAATGGTACTGTTGTCATCATAAATTTTTAAAATTTTACTAAAACTGAAAAAACTTCTCATAAATTCATAAAAAGTGATTTTCCCTGCCCAAATTTCGAGTTGTATGCTTTTATTTTTAATATTTTGCAGTTTTTTGCTTGCTATGGTGTAAAAAGTATATCCCTCACTGCTTCTGAGTTTAAGTACTTGATAGCTTTTTTGTTTGCCGTTTTTAGTCACTTTTGTTTTGGTGTATTGTTTGAGGACTACTGCGTTTACAAGCTGGGAATCAAATTTGGTAAGCTCATGGTATTTGTAGTATTCATATGAGAGGGAGAGGGTAAAAAGGGAAAAAGCCAAGAGTAAAAAGAGAAAGATATCTTTTCGTGTATGAAAAAATGAAATCTTCTCCAGAGTCTGCATTTTTAAATCTGCGGCATCTCTACGTTTGGTGCTCCCACATCGATATTTGCCGATGAAGTATCGACATTTTCGTACACCGTCTCAACCGCACTTGCAAAACTAGGTACATCCACAAAACGGGTAAGCTTCTTTTGAAAGACGAGTTTTACATGCCCGGTAGGACCGTTACGCTGTTTTCCGATGATAATCTCGGCATCCTCCTCCTCTTTTTCAACATAGGTTGAGGTGAACTCTTTTCCTTCTGCTTTGGCAGCTTTTTCACGCTCTTTCTCCTCTTTGTAGAGGTAGACATCATCACGATAGACAAAGAGAATAATGTCGGCATCCTGCTCGATAGAACCTGATTCACGGATGTCACTCAGCATCGGGCGTTTGTCATTACGACTTTCAAGTCCACGGTTGAGTTGTGAGAGTGCGACAATAGGCATTTCAAGTTCACGTGCAAGCATCTTCAAACCACGAGAAATCTCACTCACCTGCAGGTGTCTGTCTTGATTACCTATTCCTGACATAATTTGAAGGTAGTCGATGACAGCTATCTCAATTTCAGGATGTTGATTTTTAAGCTTTCTAAGTTTACTTCTGAGTTGGTTGATGTTGACACTTCCCTGATCATCCACAAAGAGTTTTGCAGAGTTCATTCTGTCAATCGCACCGTTTAGGTTGCTCCACTGGTCGTCATTCATATCCCCAACACGCAGCTTTTGCAGTGGGATGGAGGTCTGGATGGAGAGCAGACGCAGCATCAACTGCTCTGCCGGCATCTCAAGAGAGAAAAAAGCAACGCCTTTTCCTTGAAGTATAAGCGAATTGACGGTGTTTAGTATAAAAGAAGTTTTTCCCATTGCCGGTCGTGCAGCAATAATGACAAGATCCCCTTTACCAAAACCAGTTGTCATTTTGTTAAGCTCTTTAAAGCCGGTATCTACACCGACAAGTACGGAGTTACCGCGGGCTTTCATCTCTTTGATGTACTCCATGGTGTCAAAGGTCATCTTTGGTGAATCTTTGAAGTCACTTGTCTGGTTGTCCTGTGTAATTTCATAGAGCTTTTTCTCTACGATGTCAATGACCTCGGCAGATGGGAGTTCCTCCTCCACAGTGACTCTTTTTATCTCAGTCGTAAGGGTAAGGAGATGGCGTTTAAGTGACTTGTCTTTTATCTCATCAACATAGGCCTTTGTGTTAGAGATGGGATTTGCTGAGAGGATTTCAAGTAGAACCTGCTCATCAAATTTCTTCGCTTTTATGAGCTCTTTTTTGATGAACTCTTCATCTATGGGCTGGTCTTTTTGTAAAAGAGTAAGCATTGCAGCGAAGATATCTTGGTGTGCAGGAAGGTAGAAGTCATCCTTGTTGAGTGTAACGCTCAGTTCATCAAACTGACTTGGCTCAAATATGATAGAGCTTAAAACGCTGCGTTCAAACGCGAGGTTGTAGAGGTTGTCTTGCACTAGGATCTCCTTGCCATCTCTTCAACTTCGCTGACAAATCTATCGACAAGTTCTTTCTCATCAAGGTTTGCGACAACTTCACCTTTGACCATAATCAGACCTTTGCCTTTGCCGTAAGCGATGGCTACATCAGCATGTTTTGCTTCACCTATTGCGTTTACCACACAACCCATTACGCTTACATCAAGTGGTGCTTTTATATGTTTTGTACGCTCTTCTATCTCTTCGACCGCTGAGACCAAATCAGCCTCGATTCTTCCACATGTTGGGCAGGAGATAATATTGAGCCCATCTTTTGCAACACCGCTGTCTTTGAGGATGGCACGACCGACTTTTATCTCCTCTTCAAGCTCTCCAGTGATAGAGATACGCATAGTATCTCCGATGCCTTCAAGAAGAAGTGTACCAAGACCGATGGCACTTTTGACGGTTGCATGAAAGATAGTTCCCGCTTCTGTGACACCCAAATGAAATGGGTAGTTGTTTTTTGGACGTAACATCCTGTAGGCTTCTACAGTTCTTTGTACATCACTTGCTTTGAGAGAGATTTTGATATCATCAAAGCCAAGATCTTCAAGATATTTTATGTTGTACTCAGCAGAAGCCACCATCGCCTCAGCCGTTGGTCCATACTTGTCATCGAACTCTTTTTCAAGACTTCCTGCGTTTACCCCTATGCGGATAGGAAGATTTCTCTCCTGACATGCTTTTACTATCTCTTTTATCTTACTTTTATCACTGATGTTTCCGGGATTAAAGCGAATGCAGTCAACAGATTCGGCTGCAATAAGTGCGAGTTTGTAGTTGAAGTGGATGTCTGCAACAAGAGGCAGAGATGTCTGCTCTTTTATCGCTTTAAGTGCGAGTGCATCTTCCATATCCGGAACAGCTACACGCACGATATCAGCACCTGCAAAATGCAGACGGTTTATCTGCTCCACTGTTGCTGCGACATTGTGTGTATCAGAGTATGTCATGGACTGGACAGATATAGGTGCATCACCGCCAACTGCTACATCACCGACAAATATTTTTTTGGTAGGGTATCTTTTTATCATAGAGAGATTTTAGCCTCTTTTTTATGAAAAGGTGCTTTAGTATTGCGTTTAGATAATGTAGTCTTCGTAATTAACACTAGAGTAAAGTTTATGTTCTACGGAGTATTTAAGCCTTTCAAAGAGCGTGTTGATCATATCGAGATAGTTTTCATCAAAGTCATCTGAAAGAGCAGTTGCTATATAGTAGTTTTGGTGATACTCAAGCTCTTTAAGTGTTTTATAGAGATTTTCTGCAGCTTTTACATATGAGGAGTGTTGTGCCGCATCAAAGACAACACATACAATGTTCTCTTTGACACATATAAGCTTATCTGTTTTTCTGAGTAATTTTTTCAGATTTTCTGTCTGTACTGTGAGAGGTTCCTCTGTATAGATAACAGCGACAGAAAAGTGTATTTCATATCTTTGCTCTCTGTAAATATACTCATGGATTATATCCATTACGCTCTGATAACAAAACTTGCGTATAGAATCCAGGTTATCCAATATTTTTTCTGTTTTTTGTTGCATAACTCAACCTATCTAGTTTACTTACTTATATAATAACTGAATCACAAAGATATATCAAGTATCTTTTGCCCCTTGTGTAAGTGTTCGTGCCACTCCAAAAAAGAGTGGCTGAAGAAGTTGATATGACGATTAAAATCTGAAGTCTAAATTAGTATAGAGATATCTTCCCGGCTCGTTAATGAGCAGTTTATCTCCTCCTCCTGCAGTAAGAAGTGTTAAGTCTGTATAGGTATTGCTTTTTGCATAGGTGATATCAAAAAGATTATTGACTCCAAGAGTGAGGTCAAATTTTTTGTTGATTTGATGTTTTACTTTACAGTTAAGTACGGACCAGCCGGCGAGATACTGTTCTCCGTTATCATCATCATATTCACTCCATGCATCACTTCCCTCTACCTGCAGTGTTGCAAGAGAGTTGTTTGCATACTCATAGTTGAGTGAAAGACTTCCGCGAAGCGGAGCCATATCTGCCAGGTTTTTGTTCGTTTGACCTTCGAGCGCACTCTCTTTTTCTCCTTTTTTATATGAGGCGATCATATCGAGGGTGATATCATCATTCAGATAGTAAGATGCACTGAGTTCGCTTCCGTAAACAGTTGCATCAATGTTTTCAAAAGCATTGGCAGTTTTGCCAGCATTGATATAGATATAGTCTTTGAGCATTGAATAAAAAAGTTTGATTTTAAACTCAAAAGCATCACTGTTTACTTCATACCCGAGGTCTAGCTCACGGTTGGTAGTCTGTTTTAAATCAGGTGTACCTATGGTGTTGCCCCCTTTCATAAAGTAGAGCTCTCTACCGTCTGGAACACGTGAAGCCTGCCCGACTCCTGCAAAAATTTTATTTTCTGTATCTAAGTGATAACTTGTAAAGATATTGGCATTGAGAGCATTATATGTGTTTGATTGGTGTGCTGTGTTGTCATCTTCTACGCTTGTATAGTCATATCTTGCTCCGAGTTTTACATTAAGAGCGGCGTAGTTTTTTTCAAGAGTTGCAAAAAGAGCCGAATTTTTAGTGAGAGCATGATCGATACTGTCACCTAAAACTGCACCTGTTATATTGTTAGAGTACTCTCCTCTCCATGTCCTTTTACTGGCATCAACTCCCAAAAGGAGTTTATATGCATCTGTTTCAAAATAATTTTTAAGTTTGATTCCCTGCATTGTCGTCCACATATGGTTTGTTTTATTCTTTGCCGGAACAAGTGCTGCGTTTCTGTACTCTGTACTCATAGGGTGGTCAACATCAGAGTAGTAGTATTCTAGATTTATATTTTTATATTCATCAGAGATATTTTTGATATTGTAAGATACGCTGTAGATATTTGAATCATCTAAAATAGCATCCATCGGAGAGTTTGGATAGAGTATGTTGTCACTTCTGTTAGCAGTTGTACTCAAACGCAGCTCTTGATTTTTTGCAGTTGTGATAAAAGCTTTTGCCATTAGTGACTGTTTTTGATATGCCTGCATATCTTCGTACTGTGTTTGGTACTTATTGCCTGCTGGAACAGAGGAGTATTTTACCTGCTCTGCCAGAGTATGTCCGTCACCGTCTTTGTATTGGTCACTTGTTTCTCTCGAAGCGGTAAGTAAAAGACGTACAATATCATTGCCTCCTGTCACAGTTGCTCCGAATTTTTTATAGTTCCATGCACCGAAGCCAATGTTTATCTCCCCTTTAGGCTCTTTGCTGGGCTGTTTTGTAGTAATCTTGAGCCCCCCGCTCATAGTACCGAAGTTTGTTACATCATAAGGTCCTTCTGTAACTTCTATCGTCTCAATCTGATTTGCAAGTACGTGTGAAACTGGAGGATCCATTCTGTTTGGGCAGGCTCCATAGACTTTTGTTCCATCTACTTCGACACTGATATTGTCACGTTTTTGTCCGCGGATAAAAATATCATTGGCAATACCGCTACGACGGCTCATATCAATACTCGGTACACTTTGACTCAGAGCATCTGCAACATCTGCTGATGTTTGCGCTTTTTGCGCTACTTCTGTCAGGGTCGTTGATGCTACATCAATTGTTGAGAGTTCAAGCTCTGCGGCTGAGAGTGCTGAGATTGTAAAGAGTGATAATAAGATTGTTCTTTTCATGGAATATAACCTGTAAATTTAATTTTTCTTAATTTTAAAATTAATATTTTAATTTTAAGAGTGTTTCTTTGTAATGGTATAAAAAAAGTGTTACAAAAGTGTTAAGTGGTTACAATTGCGTTTATGAATAGAGTAGAGAAGATAAAACGGACGATTTTAATAGCTTTGGGATTTGCACTCGCCACTTACCTTATTATGAGTGGAACTGCAATGCTCAAACAAGAAGAGCTAAACGCAACGAAAGTAGATAAAAGTTCTAATAGTTAGAAAATTTGTTTTTTCCGCTGTTTTTACTTCTATACATTGCAATATCAGCCTTTCTAAGTAGCTCCTGAACAGTTTGTGCATCATTTGGAAAAGTGGCAATACCAATGCTTGCAGAGAGATGTTGGGATAGATATTTTGGAATAATCTCTTTGTTTATGCTGGAGAAGAGTTTTTCTATTAGAGCATCTTTTGTATTTTCGTGTAAATCAGTATAGACGATAATGAACTCATCTCCTCCGATACGCGCAACAATATCATTACTTCGTGCATGTCTTTTTAGCAGTTGAGCAAAGTGTTTGAGGAGAAGATCTCCCTCTTGATGTCCAAGTGTGTCATTTACATTTTTAAAATTATCTAAGTCGATGTAAAAAACAGCAAAGCTCTCATGGTGACGTTTTGCATCTTTAATGATGTATTCTAGTTGGGAGTAGAGACTGCTTCTGTTAGCTAGACCGGTAAGAGTATCGTGGCTTGAGAGGTATGTAAGTTCTTCTTGGAGAACATATTGCTGGGTAATATCTCTTGCAAGCCCTTCCGCACCATAAATCTCATCTTTATCATCTGTTAGTGGATAACTGCTTATTTCAAGATAGTGTCTAGTACCATTTTTATGCAATACACTGATAATAAATGGCTCAACATGTTCTCCTTTGAGTGTGCGCTCTATTAGCTCTATAGAGAGTTTATTTATAGCATCATTTGTGTAGTATGTGGTAAATTTTGTATTTAGTATTTCCTTTTGGGTGTAGCCTAAGATATCTGTTATTGCTTCACTGACGTAAGTCAAATTAAACTTTTTATCGAAGCTGTATAAAAAATATTGTTTGCGAAATTCATTTAAAATCCTATGAAGACGTACTTCACTTTTGTGGATCTCATGCTGGGCACTCTCTTGTAGCTTTTTATAGAGTTCTCGCATCTCTCTTGAAGATATCTCAAGTGAGCGCTCAAGTAGTTTTTTATCTTCATCAGCATCTTTATATGCCTGATCAACAAGTTCTAAAAACTTTTTATCGACAACAGCTCCAGTTTTTTTGAGTTGTCTTTGTAGAAGTTTATGCATCTCTTTCCCAAATCGCCATGAGTGTCATTGTCTGGTTGTGGAGCTCACAACACTTGTTCTGTGTAGGAGAGATCTCTCCAAAGGAGTACATTCCAATTAGTGTGGAATCTTGAGGCATCATCTCTACAATTGCTTCAAGCTCCTCTTCTGTTCTTTGTTTTAGTATCAGTCTTCTACCGATACAGCTTACTGCTATTGTAAGTAGTTCCCCATCGTATAAAGTATCAAGATGGAGCTCTTCTGCGGCCTTATTGGCACCGGCTACAACACGGTTAAGATTTGCTTTCATAAAAGAGACATAGCTCCCCTGTGGAATATCCCCTGCAAAAGTCATGGACTTCTCTTTTTCATCGACGGCAAGTACAGTTCGTGTAATATTTTCTTTAGTGGCTGTTTCAATGGCAAGAGGAAAAGAGAGGGCACTTAAAGGGAGCCTTTGTGACTGTTCTCCAAGGTACTCTTTGTATATTTCCAATGCAGGTTTGCCGTCAAGTTCATATAAAACATTTGCTTTTGACCTGGTCACAAGGCGCTGGATACCAAAGATGTCCAGACCATCTTTGTAACTTGAGCTGTAGTGAATAGAGTCTCCGTAAAAACCAATGGCACTGATACCGTTGGTATCTATAGAACCATTAGCAATGATCCATGTGGATTCAAACTTGCCGTCATCAGCTGCAAGTGCTCCACTTATAGGAAGTTTGGAGTCAAACACGTCATTAAAACCATCGACGAGTTCGGAGCCATTTGTATGCAGACCGTTACTGAGCACATAGATGAACTTTAAATCTTCTTCTTTTAAGTTCTTTGCCAAATATCTGCCGCTTTCAAATGAATTTTGCATATCTTGAATATGTGTACTTACCAGCTTTATTTTACTTGTATCAAATTTGATAACAGTCATGGAAAAGGGACTCTCTTCAACTGAGTCCATAAAAATATTTCCTGCCGTTGAAGCACCTATTATAAGAGCATCTTTGTAAGTTTCTCTCATCTTTTGCAAGGGCTCTCTTACCTTCTCAGCAGAGTAGGTCGAGAAGATAATTACCAAGGTAGAAGATGAATCCAAAGAAGCATCTAAGGGTCTGTCCCACTGTTCATTATCATATGAGTAGTGTTGCAACTTCATATAATCCTCCTTTGCCTACATAAAAACATTTTATATAAGCTATGCTTTTGTATTACTTAAAAGTTCATAGTGACACAGTGAAGTGAACCATGCTGGCGAATAAGTATAGAGCAGTCAATAGGAATTATTGCCCTCTCTTTAAAAGTCTGTTGAAAAATCTCTAAAGCTTTTGCATCACTCTCAACATTGTAAGTCGGGACTAAGACAGCACCGTTGACAAAGAGAAAGTTTGCATAGGTTGCAGGCAGTCTCTCCCCCTCAAAATAGACTGCTTCGCTCATTGGCAGTGCAATAAGTGAGAAGTTTTTTTCCTGTGCAAGCATCTGCAGCTCCTCTTCCATGCGTTTGAGCTCCGGATAGTGTTCATCTGTATCATCCTTGCATTGAACATACATAATGGTATCTTTTGAGATAAAACGGGCAAGGGTATCTATGTGAGAGTCTGTATCATCGCCTGCCAAGTATCCGTGATTGAGATATAGAATATGCTCAGCACCGAAAAACTCTTTGAGCTTTTGTGTTATATCTACTGCGTTTAGCTTTGGGTTTCTGTTTTTGTTGAGCATACATGCTGTGGTTGTAAGGATGGTATCTACTCCATTGCTCTCAAGGGCACCGCCCTCTAGTACAAAATCTATCTTTTGCATGGGTAGATTGTAGTAAGGGGAGAGATGTTTGCTCATAAGATTGTCTTTTGAAGCTTCAAACTTGCCTCCCCATGCATTAAAGGTGAAATCAAGCAGTATTTTCTTACCGTTTTGCTCTACTGTGAGTGCCGAGCAGTCCCTTGCCCATGTATCATCTGTCTCATACTCGACAAACTCTAGGTTTTCATGTTCATTGAAGTGCTTTTTTACTGTGTTTATATCATAGCAGACAACTAGGCACTGCTGGTACCTGCGTACTGCGTTTATAATGGTTACAAATGTTTGCTCTGCTTCTTTGAGATACTCCGCCCAGTCTGTTTTTGGATGTGGAAAGATGATTTGTGTAAAAGTTTGTTCTTCAAACTCTGCGATTAATTTTTTCTGTCCAAACATGCTGTATAATTCTCCTATGGCTTACATAACTCTAAATAAAAATCATTTTTTTAATAACCTTGATATTATTACGCAACTCACTTGTACTAAAGATAAAATTGCCCTTGTTTTAAAAGATAATGCCTACGGTCACGGACTGCTTGAAATTGCACAGATGGCTCAAGAGTATGGCATAACTAAAGCTGTTGTGCGCTCACAGAGTGAAGCAAAAGAGGTAGAAAAATACTTTGAGTATATTTTGGTCTTAGCAGATATAGCCACTGCAGCAAGTAAAAAAGTGAGATTTACCATCAATGATATAGAGCAGATTGAAAAGTTTGTAAAAGGGACGAAAGTAGAGTTAAAAGTAAACAGTGCCATGAATAGAAACGGTATTGAGATGGATGAGCTCCCCTCTGCGTTTGAAAAAATTAAAGAGCAGGGATTGGTTCTTGAAGCTGTTTTTACCCACCACAGTTCTGCCGATGAAGAGAACCGCTTTTATGAACTGCAAAAGGCCAATTTTGTAAAAATAAAAGAGGAGTCAAAAGTTCTGGCAAAGCGTTATGGTATAGAAAATTTACGTTTTCACTCCTGTAACTCTGCAGCTCTTTTTAGAGAAGAGAATTTTAGTGAAGATATGGCACGTGTGGGTATCGCTGCTTATGGTTGTCTGGAGCTTGAGGAAAACTCTTTGCAAAAGAAGTTACAGCCTGTTTTGAGTATCTATGCAAAAAAGCTCTCTCACAGAGTTTTGCAAAAGGGAGAGTGTGTCGGTTATAGTGCTACATTTGAAGCAAAAGAGTGTTGTGTGGTGAGTAATTATGATTTTGGGTATGGTGACGGGTTTTTACGTTCCTGCTCAAACAGTTACGAAACCCCTCAAAATATAAAAATCGCAGGAAGAATCTCTATGGATAACAGCTCATTTTTAACTGATAAAGAGGAGCTCTTAATCTTTGATGATGCACGTGATGCCGCAAAACAGGCAGGAACAATCAGCTACGAGATGCTGACATCACTCAAAGCCTATCTTAAACGCAGTGTAGTTACGAAGTAACTCGCACTACGGCACTGGGAAAGATTACGCCGTCAATACCAAGCAGGGCGAACTCCTCTATCTCATCTTCATCTTCGATATGCGCAAGTATTTTGGCATCAAAAAGATAGTTTTCTGCAATCTTCTGTGCAGTTTTTGCAAGGCTTGGTTCAACCACAATATAGGCTGCGTTTAGAGAAGAAGCATATACTGTCTCTGTGATATTTTTTACTTTGAGTGCAAATTTTATTGCATTTTCATCCAGATAGCTGATAATATCGAGATTGCTCTCCTCAAACTCTATATAGATAGTCGATGAGGGGGGAGTAGTGGTAATGGTGTCGATGTCAAAAACATGGTAAAACTTTTGACTCTTTAAAAACCTATGTCCAAAGAAGAGCATTATTTTGCCTTTGTGAGACATTCGCGTGAGCAGTAGTATTTTCCATTGCTCAAAATCGCCTCTTCTACTTCGACATAAATACCACAGCTCGCACACTCTACCATATCATTTGCTTCAGGCTTTTGAGGCTCTTTTTTTTTGGGTTTTTCTACTGTTGGTTTTGTTTTAAAAAACATAAAGTATACAACTGCAATTACAGCTGCGATCATCAAAAATTTTAGTATCATATATCTTCTCCTAAAAGTAAGTAGTGTCTGTTGTCTTTTTCAATTATTTTGTAGTTCATACCTTTTACGCCCTCATCTATCTCATCAAAAACTTTTTCTCCTTTGTAAAAAAGGAGTTTTGAGTTTTTGTCTCTAAAGTTTTCACTGAGCTTGAGAAGCATTTTTGTATCTGTAACCGCCCGAGAGGTAATGATATCAAAAACCTGAGGCTCCATATCTTCTACTCTTTTTTTTACAACTGTAACATTTTTGAGTCCCAGGTCCGCTTTTATAAATTGTAAAAAACTTGCCCGTTTTGTCAGAGGCTCGACAAGTGTCACCTCTGTCTCAGGAAGTGCAAGTGCTAAAATCATCCCTGGAAAACCGGCACCTGTACCTATATCCATGAGGGAGTTTACTTTAGGGAGAAATGTCACAGGAAAGAGAGCATCATAGATAAAGTTGTTGAGTGTTGTTTCATCTTTTGCACCGGTAAGGTTGTGAATTTTATTCCATTTATAGAGGTGCTCTTTATATTTTTGAATATTTGTAAAAAAGTTTTCCGGTAGCCCAATCCCTGCGTTTACAACGGCATTTTTTAAGTTCAATATAATTATCCTTGCTTTAAGAGAAAAGTTTTTTCATCATAGTAAAAAAGATTTTGAAAATTCCTTTATTTCCTACGAGATTATTAATAAATTCATCATATGTGACACCTTTTTCTTCAAAAAATCCTCGAAGATACTTCTCACTTGCTTCCATTCCGCCAAGAGTCTCTATCTCAAGTAATTTTGCATAAATCGGTTCTATCGCCTCTACTGCGTTTTTTGGAGCTGCTTTTCTAAAGGCAGTATGTGAAATGATTTCATTTGTTATAGGGTCCACTTTTGGCTCAAATTCCGTTATGACCCAGTAGTAGCTGCCGTCTTTTGCCAGATTTTTCACTATAGCCATAATATTTTGCGCTTTATTGATTCTGTCCCACATCATTTTAAAAACTACTTTTGGCATATCCGGATGTCTGATGAGGGAGTGTGGTTGTCCTATAAGTTCCGGTTCTGTGTAACCTGATATCTCTACAAAGTAGTCATTTCCATACTCTATGATACCTTTGGGATCGGTTTTTGAGACTATATATCTTTTTGGATCTAGTTGTATTTCATTGAAAATTGGTTCTGGACGTTTCATATTCACTCCTTTGCTCAAATTAAAGCCAATTATATAATTATGTTTATTAAATTTATGCAATAATAAGCTAATTTGATGTTCAGGTTGGTATAAATGACAAAATCTCAAACTATAGAAGCGATAGAAAAAGCCAGATTATCACATATTGGGCAGATGCAAAAGATAGAGTTGATGCTAAAGGGTGTCAGTGTAGATAATCCTACAACAGTCTCTAAAATGAAATGTGAGTTTGGAAAATGGCTGTATGGGCGTGATGAGCATTTTATAAAAAATCTTTTAGGCTTGCAGTTTTACGAAGAGCTTGATAGAGAACATGAAGCGTGGCATATTGAATATGCTAAAATTTATGAACTTCTGTTTGCGAAAAAAAAAGAGGGTTTCTTTGCGAAAATATTTCAAAAAAATACTCTTGATACACTCAGTCTTGATAAAGCAAAGGCTTACTATGTGGAACTTACGGTAAATACAGAAAGACTTTTAAAGCTGTTAGAAAAATCAAAAAGACGGATGATGGCCATCAACGAATCAAAATTTCACTAAGATTTTTTTAAAAATTTTGTCATCTCCTCTGCAGGAATTGGTCTGGAGTAGAGATATCCCTGTATGCAGTCACAACCATTATCAAGCAGAAACTCTTTTTGCTCTTTTGTCTCAACACCCTCTGCGATAAGTCCAAGATTGAGGCTGTTAGCAAGTGCAATAATCGCTTTTGTTATAGCAATATCATCCTCATCCTGGGGAATATCATTGATAAAAGATTTATCGATTTTCAGTTTACTAAGAGGTAGTTTTTTCAGATATGAGAGAGAAGAGTATCCTGTTCCAAAATCATCAACAGAGATATTAATTCCATTATCATGAACCTGCTGCAGTCTCTTGATGGAGAGTTTTGGATTGTTCATCACCTGTGTTTCTGTGACCTCCAACTCCAGCCACTCTTTTTTAAAATCAAATTTTTTCATTGTATCAAAAAGATTGACTATAAAATCACTCTGTTGGAGTTGCGCCATTGCAAGGTTGAGTGAAAGTTTTCCGGGGTAGAGACCACTTTTATACCATGCAGAAAACTGTGCCATCGCCTGTTTCATAACTATCCTGTCAATTTCAACAATAAGGCCAAGCTCTTCTGCTAAAGGAATGAAATCAAGAGGAGAGACAGTGCCCAAAGTTGGATGCTCCCATCTCACAAGTGCTTCCATCCCTGTAAGTTGTGAATAGAGAATATTTAGCTGTGGTTGGTAATAAACTTCAAACTGCTCCTCTTTAATGGCGATTCTGAGGCTGTTCTCCATAATCACTCTTCTGTATGCATGTGCCGACATCCCCGCTGAGTAGAGTTGGTAATTATTTCTTCCTTTCTCTTTGGCCTTATACATTGCGGTATCTGCAAATTTAAGCAGGTTACTTTTATCCTGCGCGTGTTCTGGATAGATTGAAATGCCTATACTCGTGGTGATATGCAGCATATTTGAAGAGATTTTTATAGGTGATTTCATAGTCTCGATTATTTTATTTGCAACTACTGAAATGTCGGTGAGTTTTTCAATATTGTGAAGGATGATAGTAAACTCATCACCACCAAGTCTTGCAATTGTATCTTTTTCTCTGATACAGTTTTGAAGTCTACTGCTTACCTTTTGTAGGACAATATCTCCGATGTGGTGTCCCAGTGAATCGTTGATGTCTTTAAAGTGGTCTAGGTCGATAAAAAGCAGAGCAAAGGTAGTATTGGTTTTTTTTGCCGCTGTTATTGCTTCTGAGAGTTGCTTTTGAAAGAGGGCCCTATTTGGCAGATTGGTCAGTGTATCATGATTTGCCTGGTGCATTAAAAGTTCAGACTGTTTTTCAACTAGTTCGCTCACTCGCAGGTTCTGTGTGACATCTGTATCGAAAATGACATAGGCTTTTCGTGAATTATAATTGGTAATTTGGATGTGTGACTGTACATGGTAACTTGTACCGTCTTTTCGAGTATGGATCGTCTGGTTTGTGAGATATGCCTGTTTTGTCAGTTTGTAATTGCTTTTGAGCTGTTCAATCATTTCGGGAGTGAGATCTTTATTGATATTTAAAATTCCAAGACCACCAAGAAGTTCCTCTTTTGTATATCCCAATGCATGACAGGCTGCTTTGTTTACATAAAGATATTTGGAAGTTTCATAGTCAACAATGTAGATTTCACTTGCTGAGTTTTCAATGATAGAACTCAGTTCCTGAGATTTTTGCTCGAGTTTAACCTGCTCTGTAATGTCTTGAGTGGTACCGATAAGTTTGATCGGTATCCCTTTATTATTGTAGAGTGCTTGCGCATTGATTAAGATATTTTTCTCTTTTCCTGATTTGAGTCTAATGGTTCCTCTAAATGTATGGGCTTGATGAGATGTCAAAAGCTCTTTGATCGCTATTTGTGCCCGCAGAAGATCTTTTGCTGTTAAAAAAGATAAAAAGAGTTCCAAAGTAGGCTGTATGGAGAAGGGTTTTATTTCATATATGTTAAAACTATTTTCAGACCAAGTGGACCGGTGGGTAATGAGATCCACTTCCCAACTGCCGAGTTTGTTGATCTTCTCCACAAGACGGAAGCTGTCTTCTCTTGCTTTGAGTTTTCCTAGAGCAGTTTTGAGATCATCTTTTTCTATATTTATAGGCATATATTAATCCTTTGGAAGCATGTGTCCCATCTCATCACGTTTGACATTCAGGTAGTCATTATTATGCTCGTTTGCCTGCATAATAATCGGAATACGTTCAATAATCTCTACACCACTGATTGAATTTATTTTATCAGGGTTGTTTGTCAGGAGTTTTATTTTTTTAATATTATAATAATTTAGGATAAACGTTACTATCTCATAGGTTCTCTCATCTGCGGCAAAACCGAGTTGATGGTTCGCTTCTACTGTATTGAAACCTTTATCTTGGAGGGCATAGGCGTTTATTTTGTTTAAAAGGCCAATATCCCGTCCCTCTTGTCTGAGGTATATTACCATTCCGCCTGTCTCATTTGCCATTTTGAGACCATACTCTAACTGATCCCTGCAATCACACTTTAAACTGCCTATGGCATCACCTGTGAGGCACTCTGAGTGAACTCTTACTATGGGTACTTCTGCAAGATTTTTTGCACTTATCACAAGATGCTCTTTCTCGCCTTGTTTAAATGCCTTAACGTGAAAATCACCAAATCTTGATGGTAAATTTGCTACTTCTGAAATTTCTATATTCATTCTTTAATCTTTAAATGGGTAAAATATTTGTCTAAAAACTATTAGACTATTGCATAGCTTCATTATAGCAAAAGTTTATAAAGATAAAGGTTTAAAAATGTTTCAAAGATTTCGTCGAACTCGTTTAAATAAGCACTTACGCGCTCTTGTAAGAGAGACAAAGGTCACTACAGATGATTTTATCTACCCTCTGTTTGTAAGAAGCGGGGAGGGGATAAAAACAGAAGTTGCTTCTATGCCCGGTGTATATCAAATGAGCATAGATGAGGTAATAAAAGAGTGTGAAACACTCAAGAGTTTGGGACTCTACTCTATCATTCTCTTTGGTATTCCTGATGTAAAAGACTCTATAGGGAGTGATGCTCTGTGCGAACACGGTATCATTGCCTCGGCAATTAGAGAGATAAAAAAAGCACATCCGGATATGTTTGTTGTAACTGATCTGTGTTTTTGTGAGTATACAGACCATGGACACTGTGGAATAATTGATGAAGAGCATGAAACGGTAAACAATGATGCAACACTTGAGATCTCTGCACAGCAGGCGATAATACATGCAAAAGCGGGAGCTGATATGATAGCACCATCGGGGATGATGGACGGAATTATTGAAACTTTGCGAAGAGGACTTGATGCTGCAGGATTTGAAAATCTGCCTATTATGGCCTACTCTACAAAATTTGCTTCGGGGTACTATGGACCTTTTAGAGATGTAGCAGAGTCGACTCCGAGTTTTGGGGACCGTGCAAGTTACCAGATGGATCCGGCAAATCGCCGTGAAGCCATTGCTGAGAGTATCTCTGATGAAGCACAGGGTGCAGATATTTTGATGGTAAAACCAGCTCTTGCTTATCTTGATATCGTAAGAGAGATAAAAGACAACACGACACTCCCGATGGCTGTTTACAATGTAAGTGGTGAGTATGCAATGCTTAAATTTGCAGGGATGAATGATTTGATAGATTATGAACGTGTTGTAATGGAAACAATGATAGGATTTAAACGAGCAGGTGCAGATATAATTATCTCTTATCATGCAAAAGAAGTGGCCCAGATGCTGCAAAGAAGTTAATTTAAAGAAAAGTATAGTTAGAATATACAAAAACAAAGATTTAGGATTTTATCGTGAGACATTTTTTAACACTCAAAGACTTTAGTAAAGAAGAGATTTTAGAAATTATTGATTTGGGTTTAGAGATAAAAAAAGATTTAAAAGCCGGCGTTTATAAAAAAGAGTTAGAGATGCAGACACTTGCAATGATCTTTGAAAAAAGTTCAACAAGAACTCGTGTAAGTTTTGAAACAGGAATGTTCCAGCTTGGTGGTCATGCACTCTTTTTATCCAATCGTGACATACATTTGGGAAGAGGGGAACCGGTCAAAGATACTGCACGTGTTATCTCTTCGATGTGTGATATGGTGATGATACGAACCTTCGAGCATTCGATGATAGAGGAGTTTGCAAAGTACTCAAAAGTTCCAGTCATTAACGGGCTTACTGACTCGTATCATCCTGTGCAGCTTTTAGCGGATTATATGACAATGATAGAGTATGGTGTCGATGAAAATGCCATAGTCGCATATGTGGGTGATGGAAACAATATGACGAACTCTTGGTTGATGCTTGCGGCAAAACTTGGATTTGAACTGCGTATTGCAACACCAAAAGGGTATGAAGTGGATGCTGAGGTACTTGAAGATGCACTGAGTATCGCAAAAGAGAGCGGGGCTGTTATAAAAGTGATGAATGACCCTAAAGAGGCAGTACGCGGTGCGACTGTTGTTACGACAGATACTTGGGCATCTATGGGCCAAGAAGATGAAAAAGAGCAGCGTATTAAAGATTTTAACGGTTTTATGGTTGATGGTCTGATGATGTGTTTGGCAGACAAAAATGCAAAATTTTTACACTGCCTTCCTGCTTATCGTGGACAGGAAGTGAGTGAAGATCTTTTAGAAAATCATGCAGATATTGTTTTTAGTGAAGCTGAAAACCGTCTTCATGCTCAAAAAGGATTGATGGTCTGGCTTCATTCAAAAAGGGTTTAAAACCACCCTTTTGAATCTTGTAAAATTGCCTGATTGGTTGTGTTGTAAGCTTTAATAATTGCGGAAATCAGTTGGGTACCCTGATCGAAATATTGATCAGCATCTACATCTATTTTTTTAGCAGCGAATGCTTTTGATGCATAACTAGTATATTTATTCACTTTTTTATCTATATCTGCTAATTCATCTTTAATGTTTGTAGGGATTTTTCCGTTGTATTGTGCGATGATAATACCCATTTGTTTTTGTAGTTTTTGGTTTAATGAGTTGAGTTCATAAATTAAAACAGTCAGTTTTTCATATTCATTTTTTGTAATCTTTCTTTTTGCAGCGATACCTGCACCCATACCTCTAAGTTCACCTGTATATTCGGTCATTGGCAACATGATTTCCATCATAATAGATGATGTATCCTTTCCAAAAGGTGTGAGATCTTTGGCAAATCGTTTAGAAACAGATTGAGCCAACATTAATGCCTGTTCTATCTGTTCCGTGTAGGCTGCAAATATTACCTCAGGCTTTTGTTTAAATGCTTTATGATTGAGTTTGATAAGTGCTTGTGAGATTGTAGTAGCACGTGAGTTGATAACAGGATCGGCAGCAAGTGGTGTGGACTCCATATTTCCTATGGCACGTTTCATGTCATCCCGATTACCATAGACAAGCAACATGGCTGCGGTATTGCCATTCAGGTATGAATTAGTTAAACCCCTTGTTTTTTGGGTTGCTATAATCAAATCTTTGAGATTGTCTATATATTTGCTTGTTGCAGCCTGCTCCTCATTACTGAAAAATGATTTTGCATGAAGATTAAAAAATAAAAGTAATATAAATAAAAATGAACGCATTTTTGCTTCCTTGTGTTATATTTGTTAATTGTAGCAAATTAACTTAATTAATATCTTATTCCAGTAAGTGTTCTTATCTTTTCTATAAGTGGTAATGCTACAGTATGTGCTTTTATAGCACCTGCGTTTAGAATCTCACGAACTTCATTTTGATGAGCTTTATAATACTCTCTTTTTTCTCTATAGGGTCTGAAATATTCCCAAATTATATCATGCAGATAGAGTTTGAAGTGCCCATGTCCTTCCCCTCCGCGTTTATATCGCTCTTGAAGTTCTTGACACTCATTTTCATTTAAAAAGAGTTTTGCCATATTGTAAACATTACAGTTCTCATGCTCTTTTGGCTCTTCGAGTGCTACCTGCTCGGTTACGATTTTTTTGATTGTTTTGAGCTGTTTTTTCTCTTCGCCGAAAATATTGACAGTATTGTTATAGCTTTTAGACATTTTTTGTCCGTCCGTTCCCGGAACTGTTGCTACATTCTCTTCTATCTTAAATTTTGGGAGTTTGAAAACATCACCATATTCATTGTTAAATTTAATGGCAATATCTCGGGCAATCTCTACATGCTGGATTTGGTCTTTTCCTACAGGGATGATATCTGGCTCATAAAGTAAAATATCTGCAGCCATTAAGACCGGATAGGAGAAGAGAGAGTGGTTCGCAGAGATACCTTTTGCTACTTTGTCTTTATAGCTGTGAGCACGTTCAAGCAGTCCCATAGGAGTAAACGCAGAGAGTACCCAGTAGAGTTCAAGTACATCTTTTACATCTGATTGAACCCAAAAAGTTGATTTTTCAGGGTCAATTCCAAGTGCAAGAAAGTCTGTTGCTGTCTGCATTGTAAGTTCTGCAAGTCTTGCTCCTCCGTTCCCGCTGCTCATTGCGTGATAATTGGCTATAAAAGCAAAAGTGTCACTACTCTTTTGTGCATCTACCATCTGTTTTATGGAACCAAAGTAGTTACCAATATGTAAATCACCTGATGGTTGAATACCAGTTAATACTCTCATAATAAATATTCCTGTTTTTTTAGGCGTATTATACCCATCTCAGCTTTATTTTGTTATTATGCAATAAATATACGTTAGCCATAACGGCTTAAAAGGATTTATGATGAACTTACAAATTCGTGCAAAAGATTTAACGCTTAGTGATGCGACAAAAGCACATATAGAAGGTGCTGTTGAGGCTTTTAGAAAATACTCTTTAGATATTACAAGTATTCTATGTAACTTAAGCGCTCAAAAAAAAGGTGTGCAGGTAGAGTTTGAAATCCGTGTTGCTCATGCAGAGCCGATTATTATTACACAAAATGATGATGTTTTAGATGCTGCGATTGATATCGCAGTAGACAGAGCAGAAAAAGCACTTCGTCGTCTTCATGACAAAATGACAAACCATAAGAATGTTTCAATTAAAGATTTAGAGACTGTTGAAGCGTAAGGCAAGCAATAGTTGAGAATTTTATTTTTATTGCTGCTTGCATTACAGTTGGTAGCTGCAGATAGTTACTCCCTAAGAGCTTTTGGGGGTGTAGCTACTGATTATGATTTTGGTGAGATACTTACCGGAGATATCGGTAAGTTTCAGCCATACTCCGGAGTCTATGCTTTAGACTTTGGATACACTCTTGCAGATGATTTAAAATCACACTCTTGGAATATCTATCTCCAAAGTGGTTTGTCCTATTATGAACAGCACCCTTCACAACATCCTATATATGAACTCACCCTCTATATAAAAGTTTATTACAATATTGACTTTTTGGATAACAGAGTTCGTATAGGAGCGGGTGAAGGTGCTTCATATACAAGTGGGATTTTACAGGTTGAAAGAGAAGATGCTCAGGCGTATGGAGACAATAACTCACACATTTTGAACTATTTGGATGTGAGTTTGGATTTTGATCTTGGCAGGCTTGTCCGTTCTCAAGCTTTAGAGGAGTTATATGTAGGTGTTCTTATTAAACACCGTTCAGGCATATTTGGTCTTATAAATAATGTACGACATGGTGGTTCAAACCATGTCGGATTCTATTTGGAAAAAAACTTTTAGGAAAATTTTATGTTGTACAGTTGGATTTTATGGTTTCATGTCATCTCTTTTATCTCTTGGTTTGCAGTACTTTTTTATCTACCGCGTTTGTATGTCTATCATGTTGAAAATATTGCGAACAGGGGTTTTATAGAGGTTGTTAAAATTCAGGAGATGAAACTTTACAAGTATATCGGTGTGCCTTCTATGTGGGCAACGATTATTAGCGGGAGTGTTCTTATCTATCTTGGTGAGTGGATGAGTGCTTCGTGGCTACATATAAAGCTTCTCTTTTTAGTGATGCTAATAGTTTATTTTTACTCGCTTGGAACACTGCGAATAAAACTGCTTGAAGATAGATGTACTAAAAGTGGAAAGTTCTTTCGTATGTACAATGAAGTACCTACTATTTTGATGCTGATTATCGTAGCTATGGTGGTCTTTAAGCCTTTTTCATAAAAAAGGCTTAACTCTTTTTTTGCTCTTCTTCTTTCATTTTTTTAAAAAAATAAAAACTTAAAAGTGTCAGTCCCAAACCACCCACTATAAAAGTCACAGCTAAAGCCACTATTTTTCTCCTTTCTTCTTCGCTTTGAAAAGCAGCGGTGTTCCGCTAAAGTCAAAGGCCTCTCTCATCTTGTTCGTCAGGTATCGTCTATATGTAAAGTGCAAACCTTTTGGCTTGTTCATTACGATGGCGATTTTAGGTGGGCGTGTTTCATACTGTGTAGCATAGTAGATACGAATCACCTGTCCATGCATACTTGGAAGTGTATGTCTACGGAGTGCTTTTTCTATCACCTCATTGATCTTTGAAGTAGGAATTCTTTGTGAGTAGTTCTCATTGATCTGCAAAATCATATCGTGAAGCTTATCGACCCTTTGGTGTGATTTTGCAGAGAGAGTGATAATAGGTGCATATGCAAGAAATTTAAATCTGTCACGTACCTCTTTGATGATTTTGTCATGCTCCTCTTTTTTTGCGATATCCCATTTGTTGAGTACGATGATACAGGCAAGTTTGTTTTGGTCAACCAGACCTGCGATTTTCTCATCAAGGTCTAAAAAGGGCTCACTTGCATCTAAAACTACAAGTGCCATATTTGCATTTTCAAGCATCTCTTTGGTACGCATAAGTGCAAACTTCTCGATTCCTACAATCTTACCACGACGGCGAAGACCGGCAGTATCGACAAATGTAAGCTGTTTGTCTTTGTAGTCGATAGTCTCATCGATAGGGTCGATTGTCGTTCCTGCTACAGCACTTACAACTGAGCGCTCTTCACCTAAAAGGGCATTTAAAAGAGAACTTTTTCCGACATTCGTACGTCCGATAATTGCGATTTTAATATGATTGATGTCATTTTCATCGAACTCTTTTATGCGGTCATTTTGTGCAAAGATAGAGTCATCTTCTACTTCCTCTTCATCCCAGTAGATGAAGCTGTCATCATCCTCTTCATCTTCGACATATTGAGAGAAAAATGTTTCATCATCTATCTCTTCCTCTTCGACAACCTGAACACTCTCCTCTTCATCATCCTCTTTTATCCTGTCGCTCTCAGGCAGTTTGTCATGAATCCACTCCAGAAGTTCTACTGTGTTTCTGTTGTGTGATACAGAGATTCCGAAAATGGCATCCGTACCAAACTCATAAAATTCCCAGAGTTTTTCTTTCATCTTGTCATTGTCGATTTTGTTTACAACAAGGGCAATATCTTTACCCATCGCCTGAAGCTCATAAAAGAGTTTTTTGTCTTCTTCTTCTGGAAGCCCTTTTCCATCGACCATATAGAGAATGATGTCAGCTTTGTAGGCTGCTTTGAGTGACATCTCTTTTATTTTGTCAAAAAGTTCACACCCTTTGTCGAGTCCACCGGTGTCAAGAAGTTGTGCCTCTTTGTCAATAATAACGGCAACCTTGCGTTTAACATCTCTGGTCGTTCCTGCCAAATCAGATGTGATTGCATCGCGTTGTTTTACGAGACGATTAAAGAGAGAGCTTTTTCCAACATTTGGACGCCCGATAATGGCAATTTTTTTCATGGGATAAACCTTGTATAACTTTATGAAAGAGTTGTGTAATATTTTTGAAATTATAGCTAAATTATTGAAGAAGTTGATTTTGAGTAAACAAATACCCAAGATAGGGCATTTGAAGAGGTATTACTCTGTAGGAAACTCTTTGTCAAGATTTTCAAGAGCCTGTTTTGACTGGAACTGTTGCCAGAGTGCATTGTCATCTTTAAAACTTGAGTTTACTGTTTTTTTGATGGCATCTTTCACTGCTGCGTTTACATTTTTCTCAGGTACTGCAACAAGCATATATATAGCACCTGAAGGTGCGTTCCACATATCCATAGCTTTAGAACCTTTGAGGTCCACTTTTGCTATCTGTTTTGTGACGGCAGTTGTGACTTTGTCTACGGTTTCAGCTGAGCCGTTTCCTGTTGCACGTGTAAAGCCTTCTATCTTATCTTTGACCTGTGTCTCTATCTGTTGTGCCAAATCTGAACGACCGTTCATAAGAGCAACACGGCGCATGTGTGCGATGCCTGCAGCAGATTTTTCAGCAACACCGACACCTGCATAGTAGCCTTCAATTTCAGGGATACAGGTCCATTTTGGTGCTTTTACACCCTCTTGTTCACACTGGAATGTCGGGTTGTACTTTTGTGGTTTGGGTTCTTCTTTTTTATCGCTACATGCAGTAATCGAGATAGTAACAGCCGCAATGAGTGTTAGGTTTTTGAGAAGTTTTATCATAAAAATCACCTTTAAATTATTTTGTATGTATTATAATACCATAAAAATAAGTTAGGATATTAGAAGGAGTCACTTGAAACAGTACTACTCATATGCTGCGTTTAGTAAAGATACACAGCAAATTATTAAAAAAGTAAAACCGTTTAAAGCACAAACGATTTTAGCCATTGCAAGAGGAGGGCTTACACTCTCTCATGCCATGGCAGAAGGCTTGGATATAAGAGATGTCCAAAGTATACGGACAGAGCTTTACGATAAGGAGGCTAAACGCAGCTGCCTGACACTTTTTGGAGAGTGTACGTTTGATAGCTCTATCAAAAGAGTTTTAGTAGTAGATGATATCGCAGATAGTGGAGAGACACTGGCGTTCATCATAGAGTATCTTAAAGAGAATTTTCCTGAGATAGAGTTCAAGGTGTGCACACTTTTTTATAAGAAAAGCTCTGTTTATGAACCGGATATCTGGATAAATGAAGCAAATGCGTGGGTAGAGTTTTTCTGGGAGAAGGATTTTATCTAGGTTTGTGCCCTGAGTGTGCTTTTGTAAAATCAGTCTCATAAATATAACTGCTAATCTCTTCGAGTACATCTTTTTCAAACGCAAGTTCAGGCATAAGTCCGTACTTTTCAACTGCATCCTGCATTATCGAATGTGCTGCGTTTGGATGCGATACCCACTCTGACATATATTTGACGAACTCTTTTTTATTGCCAAACGCAGCTTTATAATGCTTTTGGACCTTTATCATTGCCGGTGCTGAATCATCTTTTAGCTCAAAATGGCAGGTCACACAGTTTCCATGAAAAAGCAAAGAGCCCATATCTGCTGCGTTTAAAGAGAGTGCAAGGGGAAGTAAAAACAGAGCTCTGTTCATCTTAGCCTCTGGCTTTTTTTATCATTTCATAGGCTTGGTTTATCTCTTGGGTTTTTGCTGTCGCCTCTTTGAGATACTCTTCACCTTTGTTTTGTGATTTTATGATGTCGGGATGGTACTTGCGTACAAGTTTTCTGTAGGCTTTTTTGATTGTATCCATATCATCATCTTTATTGACGCCAAGAACCTTATAGGCATCTTCAAGTGTTGCTTTTGGCTGTACATTTTTCATCATCTGCTCGAAACGATCAAAAATAGCATGGTACTTGTCTGGATCAAACGCAAATGCTTCGGCAATAGTCGCTAAAACCTCCTCTTCACTTTGTGTTACTTCACCATCTGCAAAGGCAAGCTGGATGAGATATCCCATAAACTGCTCTTGCTGTGTAGTATTGCGTTTGAGTGCCTGACCTAAAGTTTGAGCTATTTGTTGTGTGTTGGCGCTATTGTCTTTTTCTTCATTAAATATCTGCTTGAGTATATCTTTTGTCTTTGCAGGTTCGGGAAAAACAGCTGAAATGTCATCAAACATGATTCCTATAAGCTGTGCCTCAAGAGCATCTACTCGACCATCTGCTTTTGCAACTTTTGCTACAAGTGCGACAAAGAGTCCCAAGTCGCTGTTTTTTAGTGATTCATAACTTACTGTGAAGTTTTTAAATGCCTCTTGTGAATATGCCTCCGTATATCTGTTGTAACTTTTAAAAATATAGTAAAAAACTGCTGCTAAAAGTGCAAAAAGTATGATGTTTCCCACGGTAAATCCTTTTTTAAATATGTGAAAAATTATAGAGAAGTAAAGTTAACACAGAGTGATTATTTATTTTTTAGTAATGATAAACAGTTATAATGTCAACTATGAACAAAAGAACATCCTTGGAAATTTTTAAATCTGTCGTCCTTGCTCTTTTTTTAAGAGAGGT
>CAZCMR010000011.1:0-41973 GCA_964499805.1 uncultured Sulfurimonas sp. | reverse complement strand
ACTAAGTAGTCCATATCAAAATTTGTTGAAAATTTTCCAAATACTTGCATTTAAAATCCTATTATTATTAATGTAATTATACTCTAAAATGGCTATAATATGAACCTATTTTTGTATAAACTTGGAGATGTCAGGCTTGAATTACAGACAAAAAAAACAATTAAATAAAATATGGATAGAGAATGTAGATACTTTACTGCCTGATTCTCTAAAAGGGTTAGAGTGCCCGACATTTAAGTATGATGAAAAGAAGAAAAATGATCTACAGTACTCTATAGAAAAAACAAAATTATGCCGACTTAAAGCATCTGACAGATTGGGATTATATAATACTGTTACAAACTGGATTATTACAGTGTTGTCATTAGCACTTATTGTCTTGCCGATTTACAGTCTCATTTTTCATTCCCTGCCAGAAGATTGGCTTAACTTTACAGAAATAGTACTTGCAACGATGATTTTGGTGTTTTCTTTGATGATAGCAAATTTCAACTATGGTGTAAGAGCACTGCAGTTTCACCAATGTGCAGTAGAGTTAAGTGATTTGGTGCGGATGTTGGATTTTATAAAAGTAGATGAGAAGTGTGCAAGATCTGTTGATAAATTTAAACAAATATACAAAGAGTATACCTCTATTTTGACAAAGTATGAAAATCATGCAAATGTCGATTATGATGAATATAAATTTTATCATCAAAAAGATCTTTTTAAAAAATACAATATTAAAGATGACAAAATAAAAGAAGATAGAGAAGAAAACTCTTTCGTTTTTCGTAAATATTTTGTAGGTCTTTGGGCACAGTGTATTTTGTTACTCAGTGCTGTATTTATGATCATTAATCTATTTTGCATTAATATATGTTGGTAAAGGCAAAATATGGCATATGATTTAAAAGACAAACTTGTTGTCGCTGTAAGTTCTCGGGCTCTGTTTGACCTTGAAGATGAGAACCGTGTTTTCGAGGAAAAAGGGCTGGATGAGTACTATAAGTATCAGCTTGAAAAAGAGAATGAACCACTTAACAAGGGGACAGGGTATCGCCTGATCGAAAATCTTTTAAAAATAAACAACTACTTTGCCGAAGATGAGAAGCAGGTAGAGGTGATAATTCTCTCCAAGAACAATGCCGGAACGAGTTTGCGTATCACAAACGCAATAGATACCTACAAACTTGATATTCAAAGAAGCGGTTGGACAAGTGGACGCAACACCTCAAGCTACTTAAAAGCCTTCAAGGTTGATCTTTTTTTAAGTGCAGATGATAATGATGTTATCAATGCCATCGAAAATGGTGTAGCCGCAGCAAAGATATTGCCTTCACAAAATGATATTCATACATCACTTGGAGATCAGGTACGCATTGCGTTTGACGGGGATGCCGTACTCTTTTCTGAGGAGTCTGAGCTTATCTACAAAGAGCAGGGACTTGAGGCATTTATAGCGCATGAAAAGGCAAATCGGGATAACCCGATGAAAAAAGGTCCTTTTGCAAAACTGCTGCTTACCATTGCCAACATCCAGAGTAAGTTTAAAGACAAAGAGTCCCCTATACGAACAGCACTTGTAACCGCTCGCAGTGCACCGACACATGAGAGAGTTATAAAAACGCTTAATGTCTGGGGTGTGCGGATCGATGAGGCGTTTTTTCTTGGCGGCAGTGAAAAGTATGAGGTGCTCAAAGCCTTTGGTGCAGATATTTTCTTCGATGATCAGGATGTGCATTTGGAACTCTCATCAGATGTTGTTCCTTCTGCAAAGGTAATGCATAAAAATATTTTAGAGTTGGAAAAATGATATATCTGGTCTTTTTTCTTTTTACGCTTCTTATTTTAGTATTTGCATTTTATCAGTGGCAGTATTTTATGATATTTTCACCGACCTATATCAAAGAGCGAACACTTTGTGATAGGTGTGAGTATCTTAGTATTAAGAGCGATGATGGGGTAGAGCTTGAGGGTGTTGTCTATGAACCATCAAACGCAGTGGCAACTCTGCTTGTTTTTGTAGGGCGCAGTCATGATGCAGTAGCGCTCATAAACAAGCTCAGTGAGGTCTATCCACGGTTAAGGGTCATAAGCTTTAACTACAGAGGCTATGGAAAGAGCGGTGGCAGTGTCAATGAGAAAAATATCTTGAGCGATGCTCTGAAGATCGGTGCACTTGTAAAAAAACACTATGGCGATTTTTATCTGTTGGGCTTCTCTTTGGGCTCAAATGTTGCTGCGTACCTTGCTTCAAAACAGCAGGTGAAAGCACTCTTTTTAGTAGGTGCTTTTGACTCCATCACGGCACTCTCAAAAGAGAAGTTCCCACGACTATGTTGTATCGAGAAACTGATACGCTATAAATTTCCGACAGATGAGTATGTAAAGAGTGTTGCGGTAAAAAGTTATCTTTTTGTAAGTGCAGATGATGAAACAGTTCCTCTTAAAAATGCCAAAAATCTAAAAGAGTCAATAAAGAATCTGGCAGGATATATGGAGCTTGAAGGCTTGAGCCATAAAGAACTTTTATGGGATAAAAGAGTGACAGATAAAATAAATGAGGTAATCCAGAGTGAATAAAATCTTTCAAATAATGTTATATATCTGTGTAGTTGCGATAGAATATTTGGCTACAACAACACAGGAGATAAAACCGCTTGAACACAGTTGGGATAAGGCAAACCATTTTATCGCTTTTATGACACTCTATATTTTGTTGAGTCTAGCATACAAGAATTTAACTTTAACAGTGAAAATACTGCTTCTGCTTGCCTTTGGTGTGCAGATAGAGATAGTGCAGGCTTTTATTCCGGGAAGAGATTTTTCAGGATTTGATGTTGTTGCAGATAGTATAGGAATTACTATAGGAGTGCTTGTGTATCTGTTTTACAAAAGAAGAACTTCTAAAGAAGTTTCTTCATAAGTTCGATGTGATAACTCTCTTGGTAGTTGATAAAGTCAAAAAACTTTGAGAGCTCTTCATCTTTTATGGCATCACTGAGCTCTTTACACATCACTTTTGCAGCTTCTTCTTCAGCTATACCGTCTACGATAAATTTATGTAGATCTTTTACAACATATGTCATCTCATGCAACTCTCTTGGAAGTGCAAGAATTCCCAGTTTTGCCATCATATTACCAAATGATTTAAGATGAAAGTGTGACTCATCAACTAAATCTTGAAAAACATTAAAATGAAGTGTATCATCTGTTCTTACCTGCATATAGGCATATACCAAGATAAGCTCATATTCTTTGTAAGACTCTTCAAATAAAAAGAGTGTCAAAGCATCTATCTGCTCTTGAGAGAGATTTTTATCTTCCCACTTTCGTTGCATATTAAACGCAGTGATAGGTTGGTTGTTGAGCTCTTTTGCAAGAATCTGAGAGATGTACTCAAGAAGATATGTATCATCTGTTTTGATACGCTCTCCTAAAATATTTTTAGGATAGAAGGTCTCAAATGCTTCTATCTCCTCTTTGAGTGCCTCTAAAACTTCAAAAACTCTATTGCGTTTGAGCAGTACCATATCTCTGTCATAGTTATAGTTTTCACCAGAACTTAGAGCTGACTCACCAAGCCACTTCATATGGCGAAAAGCGATCTGTGAAAAATCATAAAGACGGGATTTGATCTCTTCATCATTAATTGCAAATGATGCAAAAAGGATAGAGAGCCACAGCTCATGTTTTTTTTGATATCTTTTATCCATTGTTCGCTTCCTTTTTTGTTTGTTGGGATTCGCAACTATCTTTCATTTTAAGAAGATGAAGCTCTTCATCTGCACCTTTTTCTTTGTTCTCAATGTTTTTCAAAGAGGCTATAAACGCAGTAAAAACGATATCTGCACAAACCTGTTGCTGTGGAGAGAGATCTCCTAACTTTTCATGCATTTTCCCTACGGCCTTTTGTGCATATTCCAAATCATTTCCTATGATCATATCAGTGAACATTGAACCGATAACGACAGTATCTTGGCAGCCGTTTGTAGCAAATTTTGTCTCTTTAACAGTATCGTTATCAAGGTTTGTATAAAAAATCACATACTCATTTGTCTTCTCATCAAGGGCAATTCCAACACCGTCAGCGTCCTCGATTTTCCCATAATTCTTTGGATACATCAAGTGTTCTAAGGTCTCAGGGTTCATTCCTTCTGGCATTTTTACATCTTCAAACATTTTTATCTCTTTTATATAGTTTGATGCAAGTGTAGCAAAGAGAGTCTTAATACTTTATTTTGGCGAGGTAGAGTCCGTTTGGTGGTGCAGGTTTGATTTTATGCTGTTTTGCTAAAGTGAGCTGTTCGTGTATCTCTTGTGCATTGAGTTGCAGAAGTGCTCCGACCATCAGTCTGATTTGGCTTCTTAAAAAGCCGTTTGCTTCAAAATAGAGAACAAAAGTATCTCTATAGTGGTAAGTGTACGCTCTGTAGATTATTCGTCTTGTAGAGGAAATCTCACTTCCTGTTTTCATAAAACCGCCAAAGTCATGTTCTCCCTCAAAAAGAGAGATATTTTGTTCTACTTGTTTTATCCCTGCGTTTGGCAGAAATGTGATGAAATCACTCTCAAAAGGGTTGGACTCTTTTGTCTTTATCAGGTAACGATATACTCTTCTCTTCGCACTGTATCTTGCATGAAAGTCATCATCTGCCTGCATGATTTTTTTTACTCTGATAGAGGAGGGGAGCATTTGATTTAAAACACGTTTGAGCTTGGCTAAATCACTCCAAAACTCAGGCAGAACAATGTGACAAACCTGAGCCGAGGCATGAACACCTTTGTCAGTACGTCCACTTGCTATGATCTTCTCTTTTATTCCAAGTTGTCTAAAGACACGTTCTACATTGCCTAAGATAGTATTTTGTGTTTCGCTCTGCGTTTGGGAACCAAGATAGTGTGTACCATTGTAGGCAAGTGTAAATGCAACTTTCATCAGAATTTATTTACTATGGTTTTTCTATAGATAAAATAGGTCACGATAAGCCAGGTAAGAGCAACAACAGGGATAGTATAAAACTGGAGTGCTTTTTGCAGACCGACCGTTGTGCCGTAAAAAACGACTATGGATACAAAAAGATAGAGATAGACGCGTGACTTTTGGTGTCGTACCTGCACTACACCAATGGCAACAACTATGAAAAGACTCAGTATTGGAAAAAGACTCAGCAGAGTGTCAGTGATAAACATATGTATCTTGTTTTTTCGTCTATCTTCTGATAGCCAATACTCAAGAGGTTTTTTATAGGTTTTAAGATGTGTCTTCATCGTATCATTGATGGTCATTGTTTTAAAATTTACCTGCGAGAGCTTTTGTGTTGAGTAGCTGTAACCTTCTCCGTCTGTAAGTTTCAAACGCAGTATGCCCGAGTCATTTATGATTTGTGCTTTTTGTGCAGAGATAAGTATCTCCTCTTTGCCTTTTTTGTTAAACAAAAAGACTCTGTAGTAGGTTCCGTCATCTTTTTTCCCTCCCAGATAGAGCAGCCAGTCTCCAAAACTGTTCCCGAATTCACTTGCCGCAAGGTTGAATTTTGCTTCACTTTTTTTGTATGAAACAAAGTTGCTAGAGAGTACTGTGGCATGTGGAAAGAGTATGAAAAAGTCAAATGCTAAAACTAATGTGAGTAGCAGAGCAGGCTTGAAAAGTGTTTTTACTATAAACTTCGGTTTAATCCCAAGGGCAAATAAAACGATAATTTCATTGTCATTGGAGAGTTTGAAGAGTGAGAGTGTTGTCGCTATAAAAAATGTAACAGGGAGAGTATAGAACAGAATCTCAGGCAGTACAAAGAGATAGAGTTTTGTCATCTCCCAGATACTCAGCTGGATCACAGCAGTATATGTTGCTAGTTTTATCAAAAAGATAACAGAGGCGATGGCAAAAAGAGGTAAAAATATTGATAGAAACAAAGAGGAGAGGTTTCTAAGTATATATTTTTGCAGTCTATCCATTTATAAACATTCTCCTAATAGTTTGCATTGATATAGGCTAAAATAGGAGAATCAAACATATAAACGATAAAAGTAGCAAGTGCTAAAAACGGTACAAAAGGAACACGCTGCTCCTCTTTTGAACCTCTCATGACATAAAGCATCACGGGCATTGCCAGCAGTGCTGAGAGAAAGATGGCTACAAGCCCGAGTTTTATTCCAAGAAGGGCTCCCATTGTGGCGGCTACCATAATGTCACCTTCTCCCATCGCTTCAACAAAAGGAGCCCTGTCAAAGTGCTTGTTCCATGATGTTTTTGTCTTTTTGCCGGCACGGTAAACAGAGGAGGTGAGATAGTATGAGAGAGCGAAACGCAGCAGGGTAAATCCACCTGCAAAAAGAAGTGCATTTTCAAAATTGTTAAAAAGACCGTTCACACTCCATGCTCCTAAAACGGCAAAAAAGATTGCTAAAAGGTTAAGCGAATCGGGAATCATTTTGTATTTAGCGTCTATTACGGAGAGGGCTAAAAGCATTAAAAAACTCATTGCAACAAAGAAAATAGGTATACTTAATGAGTATTTATAGGCAAGAGAGAGAAAAATAAGTCCGCTGGCTAACTCGATGAGTGGATACTGCATAGAAATTTTGTTCGCACAGTAAGCACATTTTCCCTGTAAAAATATCCAAGAGAGCAGTGGAATATTATGCCATGGTTTGAGTTTATTACCGCATGAAGTACAGTGAGAAGCTCCAAATACAACACTCTCATCTTTTGGTATGCGTAAAATCACTACATTTAAAAATGAACCAAAGACGATACCAAAAACAAATGCGATGAGCAGTTCCATTATTTTAAACCTCCAAATCTACGTTCAACATGTTTAAAGTTTTTGAGAATCTTTTCTAAATCTTTTGGAGTAAAGTCAGGCCAAAGTTTGTCAATAAAAAAGAGCTCTGCATAAGCAGCCTGCCAGAGTAAAAAGTTAGAGAGTCTGCTGTCTCCGCCTGTACGGATAAGAATATCTACATCTTCTTTACAGTCAAGTGCATTGGAGAGCATCTCGTTTGTTATCTCTTGGGATGATTTTCTTAATGAGTTTACAGCACGCAGTATCTCATCTTGTGCACCATAATTCAGTGCAAGGCTCTGTACCAGTCCGTCACAGTGTGCAGTCTTCTCCTGCACCATTTTAATGGTCTTTTGCAAAGTTTTTGAAAAAGCCCTTGTATCTCCGATAGGTTCAAACTTGACATTGTTCTCTAGATAAGAAGGGAGTTCATCTTTAAGATATTTGTTAAGCAGTTTCATTAAAAATTCCACTTCCAAACGTGGTCTTTTCCAGTTCTCTGTTGAAAAAGCATAAAGAGTCAGTCTCTCTATCTCTTCATTGTTCGAGCAGTATGTTGTGATCGCTTTTACAACTTTTGCTCCTGCTTCATGTCCTTTAACACGTTTTTGACCTTTCATCTCTGCCCATCTGCCGTTGCCATCCATGATGATGGCTATATGCTTCGCTCTGTTCATGATTTACTCAGAGAGTTTTTTTGCATGAGAGATAATGCGAAAAGAGAGGGTAAGCTTATCACTTTGAAGCAGTAAAATATTTTTATCTTTTGTGATGAACTCTATCTCATTTGTATCTGTTCCAAAGCTTGAAGAGTTCTTTAAAATATTCAGACATACAGCATCGAGCTTTTTATTTTCAAGCATATTGAGAGCATTTGTTTTTGCACTCTCTTCATCCATCTCGGCTTTAAACCCTATGGTTGTAATCCCCTCTTTGTCTATGGTACTTAAAATATCAACATTTTTCTTTAGACTAAGTTCCCAATTCTCTCCCAGTGACTCTTTCTTGAGTTTTCCATCCTGTGGAAATTCTGGAACATAGTCACTTACAGCCGCAGCCATAAACAGAAAAGGATTTTTTTGAATAACATGAATATGCTCATCTCTCATAAGGGTCGCTTTTGAGAGTTTGCCTTTTTTTGCAATTCGTATGGAGTCTATAAGGTACTCCAACATCTCTGCTGAACTTTGAACATCGATTTTATGCATATTTTGCGGTAGATCATTCTCAAACGCAGTAGCTATTAGATTTACATCTGCACCTTTTAAATAGAGTGCTGTTGCAAGAGCAGAGGCCATTTTCCCGCTTGAAAAGTTGGATATGTAACGTACATCGTCTATTTTCTCAATCGTACCGCCACCGGTTACGATGACACGTCTGTCTGTCCAGTAATCTTCCTTGAGAAGTTCTCTTGTAGTCTGATAAAAGATATCCAGAGGTTCTGCCATAGCACCGTCACCTACTGTTTTACAAGCCAGCTCTTTTGTCTGTGTATCAAGAATAGTATAGTTCGCGATACCAAGCATTTTAAGATTTGCCTGTGTGATAGGGTTTTCAAGCATATTTGTATTTGCCGATGGTGCCAGTATCTTCATACCGCTAAATGCAAGAGCACACTGTAGCATGATATTGTCTGCTATTGCGTTTGCAAGTTTTGCTATCGTATTTGCAGAAGCGGGAGCGATAACCATGGTATCTGCCCACTCCGTGATTTTAATATGGTTATGATCATTTGCCCATGACTCGTTTGTATCATCAAGGACTTGATTTGAAGAGAGTGTCTCAAATGTGAGCGGTGCTATGAACTTTTTTGCAGCAGGTGTCATTACGACCTTGACCTCTGCACCCGCTTTTACAAAGTGACGTAAAAGTTCTAGTGATTTGTATATAGCAATGGAGCCAGTGACACACAGGAGTATTTTTTTATCTTTAAGTAAATTTGGCGCTATGTTCATCTGAGTTCTCCCAATATTGTTTGTTGTATTTTAGCAAAAAATACTTAGAGTTTCTAAACGCAGTGCTTCTTAAAGTTTTATCTTGAAAAGAGTATAATGGAAAAAAGTGTAAAAAAGGGGTGATTATGAATCATAATGAACAGATGAAAAAATATTATCAACGATGCGATATGGGACTTTTGAAAGGACGATTGAAAGAGTCGCTTCAAAAGGCAAAAGAAGAGGTAAAAGAGATCTCTGTAGAGGAGATTGATTTGGAAAATATGGTGCTTATTGATGTCAGGGAGTCAGATGAGTTTGCAAGTGGAGTTATCCCCGCAAAAATGATTTTTACGATTCCTCGCGGAAAGTTGGAATTTGCCGTTGATGACAAGCTGCTTGATTTGAGTGATCGTCAGATTGTGTGTTACTGTCTCAAAGGTGCAAGAGGTCTGCTTGGTGCGAAAACACTGCAGGATTTGGGACTTAGCAATGTGGTGAATTTAAGTGGCGGCATAGAGAGTTGGGTAAATTCAAAAAGAGCAATAAAAAACTATTTGGGTTATTTTAGAATAAGCAGTGAAGAGTAGGTATTTTTAGGAATTGTTACGAGAATAAACACATACAAAAGGTTATCACTATTTTTAGTGATATAAATGTAAAATTGTATCTCTGTGCATTACAATAGGCACAACATAATCAAAGGTAATAAATATGACAAAAACTCTTCTAGAAAATATAGACAATATCCCACCGCTTCCGGAATCGGTTCAGGAAGTTGAACGTGTTTACAATAATCCGGACTCTACACTTGAGGATATGCAAAAAGCGATAGAAAAAGATCCTATCTTGACTGCTAATATTTTACGTTTGGTCAACTCTCCTGCTTATGGACTTAAAAACCAAATCACAGATGTAAAACAGGCAGTTTCACTGCTTGGAAAAGATACTATTAGAACATTTGCACTTGGAAGTGTTGTAGATGACGGATTTGAGATTGACCTCTCTCCGTATGGTATGAGTAGAGAGGAGTTTGCAACTGCATGTGATAAACAGCTCTCTTTGATCGTAAACTGGCTTAGAAGAAAAGAGTCAAAAAACCTTTCTCTTTTGGCTCCTGCTGCATTTTTAGTTGATTTGGGGCGTGTAATCATCTCAAAAACACTTATAGAAGATGATAAGACCGATATCATAGAAAAAGCACTCTTGGCTGGTGAAGATATTGCAAATGCGGAGAAAACTGCCTGTGGTGCACAGACTACAGATGTAACAGCAACACTCTTTCACAGATGGAATCTTGACCCTGAAATAGTTCACATCATCCGTTATAGTGATGATCCAGAGGGGGCTACTCCGGATGAGCAAAAAATGGCAGCAGAGCTAAAAGCCGTGCGTGAGACGGTAATGCCAAATGGTGAGATTACAGATGATTCTATTGCAACTGCAAAAGATACCATTGAAGAGTTTGGTCTTGATTTAGAGAGTTATGAAAAAGCTCTTGAAAAAGTGATGGATTAATTTTCAGTGTTTGGTGCCAAAGTCGTTTCAATTTTTACCATTGTTATTCTTCTTCTTTCCTTTGTTGTGTGGAAATTTTTTCTGCAAGGGATTGAGAAGAGTGTTCGAGATGATATTCAAAGAGGTAACAGAGTCGTGTTACTCTTTTCTGCAAAATGGTGCCCGACCTGTGTTAAGCAAAAGCCTGCCTATGAAGCAGTCAAACAAGAGTTTCCAGAGATTCATTTTTATAATGTGATGGAAGATATGAACAGGGTGCAGCAAAAGTTACTTTTTAAAGAGTATAAGATCCATGGCATACCGACGATGATACTCTTCAAAGGGGGCAAGGAAGTTTCACGTTTTAGCGGTTTAAAAACAGAAGCAGAGTTAAGAGAGAAGTTCTCACAGCTCTAAGAGCTGCTCAAACATATCTTTTATCTCCATTTCGTGGCTGATTAAAAATATCTGTCTGTACTGCTCTTTTATAGTGTGAAAGGCTTCGAGTATCTCCATTCTGCGGTTCTCATCCTGTGAGCCGAACACTTCATCAAATGCTAAAAATCCTATGGAAGATGCACCGCTGAGTTCTGTCACCGTTTTACTGATAGCTATGCGTAAAACAAGATTTGCGAGGTCAATTTCGCCTCCTGAAAAACGCTCTATCGGATACTTTTTTCCCTCATCATAGATAAAAAAGTCAAATTCATTGTTGACTTCTATATGCTGATACTTTCCTTTTGTTATCTGAGTGTACATTTGTGATGCTACTGCAGATATACGTGGCGAGATTTTTGCGTTGAGTCTGCTTTTAAACGCAGTAAGGCTGAGTTTTATCTTCTCATAATCAAGCAGATCATCTTTTTTGAGGTTGAGTTTTTTGAGCTGCGTTTGGTTATGCTGCAGTGTTGTATTTATGTTTTGTATCTCGCCTTCTGTTTTTGCGATTTTTACTTTTAGATTGTTTGCCTGCTCTAGGGCCTCTGCCATATCTACTACTGTTTTATCATACTCTTTCTCTTTTTGTTGATGCAGTTGAGCATCGTAGCTAAGAGCTGAGACCTCTTGCTCTTTTTTTACAAGAGCTGTGTTTAACTCTTTGAGATTTATGGTAAGCTTATGCAATTCACTTTGGAGTTTGGCACTGCGTTTAAGCTGTGTTTGTAACATCAAAGCCCGTTCATATGTTGCTTGGACTCTCTTATGTTCTTGTTGGATCTTTTGATGCAGTTTTGCATCATAAGTATACTTTTGCAGCGCTTGGAGCTCTGTTTTATTTTGCAAACCTTTTTTTTCTATGGTCTCAAAGTAGTTTTTTGCCTTTTTTAAATCCTCTTGTTTACTCTCTATAAGAGCCAGTTCCTGTTTGAGTGTTTGAAGCTGATGTTCGAGTCTCTCCCTCTGCTCTTGCGAGCTCTTTTTTCTTGTTTGGATTTGTGTAAGTTCTTTTTTTAAACGCAACAGGTTCTTTTTATAAGAGTTCTCAACCATATCCATCAGAGTATTTATGACATTATCATACTCCTCTAACAGAGGGCGTGTACAGGTTGGACAGGCAGATTCACGTCCAAGGTTTTGGATATTTTGTATTTTTGTAGTTGCGACTTCTATCTGTTTTTGTTCGGCTGCTATTTGAGAGAGCAGTTCTTGCTCTTGAATTGTTTGTTGTTCAAGTTGTGCAAGAAGTGTTTGGAGCGTTTGTTGGAGTGGTTCTTTCTCTTTTTGTAATGTTAAATAGGGTTCACACTCTTTTTCAAGCAGGGCAATATCACTTTTACTTTTACTGTACTGCTCTCGAAGTTGTACAAGCTCTTTTTCTACCCCCTCTCTTTTAAGTACAAACTCTTTGAGTTGTTCTTGATCTTTTAGTTGCGTTTGTGATGCAATGTACATAGCTGTGGTGTCACCAAGGCTTTTTAGCTCTTTTTCTTTTTTATCAAGCTCTTGGAGATCATTTTCAAGCTTCTTTTTGTTTAACAGTTCTGCATTGAAAGAATTTTTGAGTAGTTCAAACGCAGCGCTAAGCTCTTGTTTTTGCTCTTTTGTTTTTTGAAAAAACGTAAGCTCTTTTTTGAGTCTATTCTCTTTTGTCTGTATTGTCTGGAGTACTTTTGTCTTTTGCTCAAGGGCTAGAGCCAGCTCTTTTTTATCTTTTTGTTTAAGTGTTATGAGTTCTTGTTTCTCTTGAAGCTCTTGCTCACCCAAAAGTACTTCACTAAAGGCGGCTATTTCACGTTTGAGCTCTCGTCCTTTTTGAATGAGTTCCTGCTCGATAAAGTCGATCTTCTCAAGTCCAAGCAGCTTACGTATCATCTTCTTTCTATCTTCATTTTTGAGTGTACTTAGGCTTGTAAGCTCTTTTTGTGAAGCAAAGAGAGTGTGCATAAAAGCATCTTTTGAGAGTTTTGTCAGCTTGACTATAGAGCTATTGACCTCTTTTGTTCCGGAGCTGAGAAGCTCTTCATTTTTGTAGAGCTTGGCGTTGGCAGTGAGTGCTTTACCTCGAAATTCACGGATGATTTTGTACTCAAAATTTTCTATCTCAAAAAGCAGTTCGACAAGAACAACATCTTTTGTTGTTGCGTTTGCGTTGCGTATGAGCTCTTTTGTACCGCGAGATTTGAACTCACCATACAGGGCAAAGAGAATCGCTTCAAAGATTGTTGATTTTCCACTACCGTTTTTACCGATGATGCCAGTAAGTCCTTCATGGAACTCTACACTGAAATCTTTATACTTTTTAAAGTTTTGTAGTTTGAGTTTAGAGAGTATCATCTTGTGCCTCTTCATAATCTCTAAAGAGTTCTTGTACTTTTGATCTGAGTCTTGCAAACTCCCTCTCTTCACTCTGCTCTTTTATATGTTGTAAAAAATACTCCTCCAAACTCAAAGCCTCAATATCATCCATATTTTGTTCATTAATCGTTGTGATAAACTCTCGTTTGACGTTTACACTCATTGCGTTTGGAAATAGCGCAATTATCTCTGTATTTTGAATCTCTATGGACTGCATGGGGGTAATATTTTTAAGTGTTACTTCAATGATTGCATCTTTGATATCACTTATATCAAGCTGGGCAATGGAGTTTTCATAATCTTGACAGTTTATCTCCTTTTGGAGAATCTTACGGATATTTATCGCCCTGAATCCCACTTCTAAAGTATCAGATAGATGAACTAAAATAAAACCTTTGGAGTTGCGTTTGTCATTTAAAGAGGTACGTTCCGTTGAGCCTGAGTAGTAGACATTTTTGTGATTTTTAACAGCTCCAAAGCCATGCCAGTGCCCAAGTGCAACATAGTCCATCTGCTTAAAAATATACTCTTTTTCTTTGGGATAGACCCACTCACCAAACTCCTGCATCAGGTAGTGTGCACCGACGGAGCAGTGCAACATCATAATGTTCTTTTTATCTTTTTGAATATTTGTTTCACACAACTCTATCTGCTGTTGTGCCTTTGTCTCATCATTCATATGAGGCAGAGTGTGAAAGATGATATCACTAAACTCTATCTTTTTATATTTCTGCTCATAAGAGAGATAGATGTTTTCAAAATTTTCAAAGATTTTCAGTATAGGTGAGCTGAGATTTGTACGGGGAGTTGAGTGATTGCCTGCTATGAGTATAAAAGGGATGCCAAGTGCATTGATGATTTTAAATTGTGTCAGTGCAAATGTGATGGCACGATTACTCGGACTTGCACGGTGAAACAGATCACCTGTGTGAATGATATAGTCGGGTTGTATCTCTTTGATCTGTTCTACAACCTGTACAAATGCATCATAAAAGTCAGCTTCTCTTTGATTGATATTCTTACTGTTGAGAATATCTAGATCATTGAAACCAAGGTGTGTATCGCTAAAGTGAACTATTTTCACAGAGGCTGTTTTTTACTTTTTGCCAAAAAATTTATAGTAAAAATCTTTCATTGTTTTGAGTTTAACTCTGCTGAGTGCCAAAGAGCCTTTTTCTACTGTGCCGCTTGTTACTGTAGTGCCTGCTGCTATCATTACATCATCTTCAATAATTACCGGAGCAACAAGTTGTGAGTCACTGCCTATAAAGACATTTTTACCGATGATTGTTTTGTACTTTTTAATACCGTCATAATTACAGGTAATCGTACCCGCACCGATGTTTGTTCCCTCATCTATTTCACTGTCGCCTAAATAGCTGAGATGTCCTGCTTTTACACCTTTAAGCGTACTTTTCTTGACCTCTACAAAGTTACCGATATGTGTATCTTCTATGTTGGAGAGTGGGCGAAGATGTGCAAGAGGGCCGACATCAGAGTTTTTGACTATGCTCTCTTCTACAACACTTCCTGATTTGATGTGAGAGTTGATAATAGTAGAATTACCTGTGATACGGCATCCGTTTTCAACAATACATTCACCCTCAAACTTTACACCCTCTTCGATGTAGATAGTAGAAGGAAGTTGCATGATGATACCTTCGTTCATAAGTCTTGTTTTGATGCGATCTTGCATGATCTCTTCAGAATCTGCCAAGTCCTTTTTAGAGTTGACACCTTTGAAGTGCTCCTCATCAACCAAAAGAGGAACGATGCTCAGACCATCTTGTTTTGCCATAGCGATAACATCAGTAAGATAGTACTCTTCTTGAGCATTGTCATTGCTAAGGAGTGGAATGTACTTATCGATTACATCTTTAGAAAATGCGTAGATACCTGCGTTTACCGTAGTAGTGTTTAGCTCTGCATCAGTTGCATCTTTTTGTTCAACAATGTATTGGACATGGTTCTCTTTGATGATAACGCGCCCATAACCGTTGGGATCTTCAAGATCAAAAATACTCATAATAATGTCATCTTCAAGCTCTAAAAAGCCTTCAAGTGCTTTGGATGTAATAAGCGGCATATCTCCGTTTAAAACAAGAACTTTTTTGTTTTTTGGAGTGATGTTCTTCATAGCTCCACCGGTTCCTGGGAAGTTTTGAGCATCCTGTACGACAAAAGAGATATCATCGAAGTATTTTCCCATCTCCTCAATGACAGCCTCTTTCTGGTGTGCAACAACAACTGAGACATCATTTGATATCTCACGAGAAGCTTTAATGATATGATAAAGCATAGGTTTACCACTGATGTTATGTAAAACTTTTGCCTTTGGTGACTTCATGCGGCTGCCTTTTCCAGCAGCTAAAATGACTATGCTTATACTATCTTTGTTCATTGTTTATCCCGTAGTTTATTTTTGTGACATTGTAACATTTATTAGACTTTTTTTTCAATTTTATCACGCATCTTTTGGTAAATATAGAGTGTAGAGAATACCCCAACGATACTTCCTGCCATAATGTCGCTGACAAAGTGGTCTCCTGCTAAAATTCTTCCGCTTGCAAAAGAGAGTGCAAAAATTATCCATAGATAAACATAGCGTGGAAACAGGAGATATAAAACAGTAAAAGTTGCGGCTATAGTGACCGTATGCCCAGAGGGAAATGAGGCGTAAGTGCTTGGATGATGGAACATGGTAGTGAAGTGGTATTTCATCTTTTCAACAAATCCCATATCAAAGTTTTGAAAAAGTAAAAATCCATACTCATCATGGCCATGCTGCAGTCCTTTTGGTCTGATACGCCCAAATATCCACTTGAGAACAATACTTAAAAGACCTGAAAAAACATTTGCATAAAAAAGAAAGAGAAACCTATTCTTTATGAGTTCATCCTTTTTAATGTACTTATAGTATAAAAAGCCAAGAATCCCTGCACCGATGTACCATTGTGACTCTCCTGAGATACTTAAAAGTTTTCCAAAATATTTATAGCTCTCTTGATGAGCTAAAAAGTAGAGTGCTACATCTTTATCAATATAGTTATAACTTAGGATGATAAGAGGAACTGCTATAAGCAGTGTAATGAAAAGGACTTTTTTTGTCACTTTCACTTGAGCCCCTGAAAATCTTTACACATTACAAAATCAATACTGTTTACACGGTGTTTTGAGATGTTTATATCAAAACTCTCAATTGTATAGACTTTATCACATTTCATATATTTTGCTACGTTTTTATGAAAGAAGTGAGTATTTATGACTATGAGGTCTTTGCCTTTTGGTGTGCCATCTTCCCAGAAATCAAACTGGTCTTCTCTTTTGTCTATGAGATAAACTTTTGATTTATAGGGATGGTTATAGAACATGGCTCGTGAGGCAAGTGTCCAGTTGGTAACTGCAAGCGCCTCTTTTTTATCATCTTTTATCACTGCGTTTGCTTTTTTCATGATGGTCGGCCAGCCATATATATCTCGGTGAATTGATTGGTAATCAGGTTGAGGAATAAATTTAAATACCAGTTCTGCATATGCAAGTGCACTGACAAAAAGTCCAAAGATAAGAGCATATTTTACATACTTTTTAGATATCTCAAACATATAATATGTTCCAATAGGAATAAAGAGCATATAAAAAAGAGCTGACCAATGCGGCAGGGCAGTTTTATAGAGTGAGGCATAGGTAAAAAAGCCAATAAGTGTCAACCCAAAAAGTGCAGTAAGTAAGAGGGTGTCATTTTTACTTCTAAAAGCTTTGTAAAGTCCGTAAAATGCAAGTGGAACCAAGAGTGGATTATATGCACCGAGTTGTGCACCAAGCGATCTGAAAAATCCGCTCCAATGGATATGGCTGCTGCCAACAACATGAGAACTTTGGTAGGTGAAACTGATCCAGTCATGTATGATATTCCAGTAAAGTACAGGCGTAATGAGTATAAACGCAGTAGCTATTGCAAATAGTATCTTTGGTGAATAGAGAAGTCTAAACTCTTTTTTGATAAGAATATAGGCAATAATAGGGACAACAAAAAGCACTGCAGTATATTTGCTCAAACCTGCAAGCCCAAGCAAGATACCTAAAGTAAGCCAGTTCTTTGTTGAAGGCTCTTTTTCAAGATTTATGACACTCAAAATGATAGGAATGATCAACAAAAAAAGCAGGGTATCGGGCATAAGCATCAAAAAAAGTGCATTGAATATAAATGATGCATAGAGTGCTAAAACGGCTATAAAAGATTTTTTGGCATCATTGTCTATCTGATAGATTAGTCGATACAAAAAGAGCGAGGTGACAAATCCGACAACTATCGCACTGACACGTGCTCCAAATTCATCAAGTCCAAAAATAGAAGTAAAAAAATACTGTATCCATCCGACAAGAGGAGGATGGTCGAAGTAGCTCCAGTCAAGATGGATTCCATAAAGTACATAGTGTGCTTCATCAACTCCAAGCCCGACATAAGGAGCTATAAGCAGCCTCAAAAGAGCTACAAAAGTGATGAAAAGAAGAAAACTTCTATGCTCTTTAGCGAGAAAGTTCATCAAGCTTAAATTTAAGTGTATTAAATACCCACTCCGGAGTGATGATCTTGATGCACTGGTTGTCACTACATGGTGTTTTTCTATGGTTGGAAGCACTTACACAAGGACTGCAGGCCATACCTGCAAAGATCGGTGTACTTGGACCGAGTGAACCATACAGAGCAGGTGTCTCAGGTCCAAAAATAACAAAAGTATGCATATCTGTGATAGAAGCAAAGTGTGCCGGACCTGAGTCGTTTGTAAGCATAAATGCACTGACACTGTAAAGGGCAGGGAGTTGTAAAAATTTTACTGCACCTGCAAAGTTTATACAGCGTTTATCAGCTACATAATCAGCTAAAAGTTGAGCTCCCTCTTTTTCGGAAGGTGCTCCGGTGAGCAGAACAATAGCATTTTCATTATATGCAAGAATCTTTTTGATTACTTCACCGTAGTTCTCTCTGTCCCATCTTCTTTGAGGCAGCAGGTCAGAAGCATTTGAGTTTACCAAAATTACAGGGTTCTTCTCTCTGTCAAAGCCTTCATACATATCAGAGATGATAGCAATAACAGAATCTTTCTCTTCATCACTGATAACAGCTTTTGCTATTTGTATCTCGCTATCGTCAATGATGCGTTTTGTAAAGGGAAGCTCCTGCTTTTCACTTAAAAGTGCATCCACTAAAGCAATGAAGTTTTTTGCGATATGTTGGTGCGGATTATAGGCAACTTTGTGTGTTAAAAAGTCTCCACGGTAAAGTCCTTCATTATGAAAAGCATGAAAACCTACACGATTTTGTGCTCCACTTGCTGCAGTTAAAAGTGCAGTAAAACGAGAGAAAAGTTCTAAATCAATAACAGAATCAATCTCTTTTTCTCTACACCATTTTAAAAATTCTAAAGATGTTTTTGCAATCTCTACAATGCCGTTTTCATCTATTGTAAATATATTTTTTTCAGGCACTGTTTCAAGCAGTTGGAGTGAGACTTTATTTTTTGAGAAGATAACAAAAAAGAGTTCACCCTCAATGTTTGCTTTGAGTTTTCTCATAGCAGGGTCAACCAAGATGGCACTTCCCATCTCAGAGAGTTCGATTAAAAGTACATTTTTAGGTTTTACTCTTTTTGGTTCTATAAAAAAGTCCATAGTTTTTTTAATAAGTGTACCTGTAAATGCTAACGGAACTCCTGCATAATGATCAATATTTCTCATAGTATCTACATTCATATTTTTTCCTCTTGTGTTATTTTTTTATTTTTTATCCAGAAATAAGAGCCTGGAAGTGCGCTGATGATAAGTAAAAGACCATATAAAATACTCATAGCCAGAATTTTAGTAGGATTTGCCCCTACTAAGGTAAATATTCCAACCATTGCTCCTTCTCTAATTCCCCAACCGGCAAGTGAAACAGGAACAATTGTAAGGAGAAAAACAGGTGGAACAGCGATGAGAAGCATCTGAAAACTTAGATGCGCATCAATACTGAGTGAAATACCGTACATTGTCAGAACTGATAAAAAGTGCACTGCAACTGAAATAGAGATATGTTTCACTAAAACCTTTTTTGAACTGTAGAGTTCATTGAGTCTTTTTGAGAGTCTGTGAAAGAGATTTAAAAATTTGTATTTTGAAAGAAAGTGAATCTTGTCAAATACAAAGAGTGATGCAAAACCCACAAGTCCCGAAAGAGAGATAAAGATGATGAGTTGTGACAAGTCATGCTCAAATGTACCGTAAAATAAAATAGAGGCGATAAGATTTAAAGTAAGCAGACCGACAAGACCGACCACTCTATCTACAAAAACTCCGTAAAAAGCCTCTTTTTTATCATATCCTTTACGTGTAAGGTCTATCATTCTTACGGCATCACCGCCGATGCTGCTTGGCAGTACTTGATTGAAGAATGTTCCTTTAAAGTAGCTTTGCACATAAAATGAGAGACGCTCTTTAAAGATGAGCAGTTTGGAAATTTTAAACCATCTGTAAGCAGCGAGATAGGTACTCCCAAGTTGTAAAATAAGTGCCAATAAAATCCAGCCACCATGACTTTTTGCCAAGATAGCCCAAAGTTCATGGAAATTTATATTTAGAAACAAGTAGTAAAAGATTGCAACTGTTATTAACAACTTAATTATATTTTTCATTGAATGCCATGTTATAAAGTAAAGACATTTTATCAAAAAGTTAATTAATTTTTAGTAAACAGCTCTTTTTTTGTTATTTTTTTATAGGTTTGGAGACTCTATATGTGTAAAATGTTCTGCGTTTAGGTATAACTACATTTGTATCTATAAGCTCTACGTTTTTATATAGTCTTCTTAATTCTGCATCTTTTCTATGATTTCTCATGATAACAAGTCCATCTTGCAGGAAATCTTTTTTGCGCCACATATCATATTGTGAATAGCGTGAATGTGTTGCTACATCCGTATCGGGATGTCCTGGCAGATAGTATTTTAAGTATGCGGCTATGGCGAGGTGATCTCCGTAAAATTTATCTCCCGGTTTTGCAAGCGTTGCAACTCTGTGAAATATTTCATCACTCTTATACATCTCTTTTCTGATAATATCAAGATGAAAAAGAAAAAGATAACGCCCTATAATAGTAAAAATAAGTGCAATTATAAGACCGATTTTAAAAATCTTCTTTAGGTTGTACTGAGTGATGACATAAGATACCAAGATAACACCACCTATGTAGGCCGGTGCATCAAAATTTAGTCCCATTTTTTTAAAAAGAGATTTGTAGAGGAAAAGACCGATGGTAATAGTGACATTTAATGCGATAAAAAAGAGTTTGTCATTCTTGTAAAAGAGTCTCTCTTTGTAAAGATAATAGAACAAAAGCCAGGCAAAAACAGGTGAGAAAATACCAAACTGACCGGCAATAAATGTAAAGAAACTCTCTAAATTGATTTTAAATACATCACTGGAACCGTGGTGTATCTGAAAAAGAAAGCTTATCCAGTCATGTTTATAGTTCCACCAGACCATAGGGGAGACTATAATAAGTGCAATCAAGAGAGTTACATAAAATTTAATACTAAATAGTATGTTTCGTCTTTTCAGGAGGATAAAGAGTAAAATAGAGGCTACTAAAAGAATGGAAGTATACTTGCTCATCATTAAAAGTCCAAGCATAATTCCCGCTAAAATATACTCTCTCCAACTTCCGAAAAAGATGGCTCTATAAGAGTAGTAGAGTGAGAGTGTCCAAAAGAGAATTGTCGGAGCATCCGTGGTTGTGATAATGTATCCTGCATTTACGATGATAACACTTAAAAAGATAAGTACGGCATTAAGTGCTGTTTTATCATCACTGAGCTCAGCGGTAAATTTAAAGATATAAAATGCAGCGATGGTAAAGGAGAAGACATTTACAAGCCGAACACCCCACTCACTCTCAGAGATGTGGTTCGTCAAAGAGATTAAAAAGGCTATCATAGGCGGATGGTCGAAATACCCCCATTGAAGATGATGGCTCCACATCCAGTAGTAGGCTTCATCTCCGTGCAGAGGTATAAAAGCATTATAGATTGCAGAAAAAAGTGCCATTAGGATAATGAGTGTGTAAGCAGATTTTTTTGGTGAACGGTAGAGTGTTTCAAGCATAGTTGTGTTTAATCCTCAAGAATAGTGGTGACATTATACAACAAAAGATATTTTTTTGATTTCTTGTGGTATTATAATGCAATTATAAATTTTTGCTAAGGTTTTTGGATGGATTTAGGTACGGTCATTGGTATTGTTTTAATTATGGCGCTACTGCTTGGTGCTATGGTTATGGGTGTTGGTATCGGTGCCTATATCGATATTCCTTCGGTACTTATTGTTATTGGTGGTAGTATTGGTGCCTTGATGGTTTCATTTAAACCGGCGCAAATGAAGCAGTTTACAAAAATCTTTATGAAAGCGATAAAGCCTGGTGAAGAGGATGTTGGTGAGCTTATAAAAAAACTTGTCGAGTTTGCAACAAAAGCAAGAAAAGATGGGATTTTAGCACTTGAGGGTGATGTAAACGGTGAAGAGAATGAATTTTTGAAAAAAGGACTCTCTATGGCGATTGACGGAAGTGAACCAGATACGATTCGAGAGCTTCTTGAAATTGAGATGGAGCAGACAAGTACCAGACATAAGATCCATGGTTCAATCTTTAACCAATGGGCAGGTCTTGCAGGGGCGATGGGTATGATCGGTACGCTTATCGGTCTTGTTGCGATGCTTCTAAATATGGCAGATCCTTCAGCTATTGGTCCATCAATGGCGGTTGCCTTGCTTACAACGATGTATGGTGCAATGATCGGTAATATCTTTGGGACACCGATTTACAATATCTTGAATATCAGAAATGATGAAGAGACTATGGTCAAAGAGATGATAGTCGAGGGTATTATGTCAATTCAAGCCGGTGATGCTCCAAGGGTCTTAGAGGCAAAACTTCTTGCTTATTTAGCTCCGGCTGACCGTGTAAGTCAATTTGACTAATGAGTAAGTAGTATGGGTAAACAAAAGTGTCCTGAGTGTGAAGAGTGTCTTCCTGCGTGGTTAGCTGCGTTTGGAGACCTGATGTCTCTTCTTCTATGTTTTTTCGTTTTGCTGCTTTCGATGTCAAGTATGGATGCAAAGAAGGTCTCAGAGGCTATCGGTTCACTCTCTGGTGCAATGAGTGTACTTGAAGGTGGAACAAAGACAGAGATATCTAAACAACGCATACAAGAATCAACTCCTATAGAGTCTCAAGATGAAACAAGTGATACGGTAAATAGAATCCAGCAGGCTGCTGCAGATGCAAATGAGATGATGGAGCAGACACAAACGCCGACGATTACAGTCGAAGAAGCGCAAGATGGTTTTGTTATAAAGATGCCTGCTGCATTACTATTTAAACCTGGAAGTGCGACTATTGAAAATCAGGATGCATTGCTTTTCCTAAAAAGAGTCGCCCTGATAATAGAAGAGTTGCCACAAGATATGGAAGTCAATGCACAGGGACATACAGACAATGCAAAACCTGGAGCAGACAGCCCATTTAAAGATAACTGGGAACTCTCAGCTGCACGTGCGATTGCTGTTGTTCGCGAACTCATACTTGATGGTGTCGCTCCAAAACGACTCAGTGCAACAGGATATTCTCAGTATGTACCAATAGCGACAAATGCAACAGCTGTCGGTAGAGAGAAAAATCGTCGAGTCGAATTGCATTTTTATGGTAAAAAGAGTGCACAAGAGTCTAAAGTAGGTAAATCTATTTTAGATAAAACAGCAGGAACAAAATGACAAGAGTTCTCCTCTTCTTATTGGCATTAAACGCAGCCCTTTTTGGTGCTGAATCTGTTATTCCAACACTTAATCTTAATCTTTCTGCTCCAGATACACCTGAGCAGTTAGTCTCTTCACTTAATGTACTTGTCATACTGACACTGCTTGTTTTAGCCCCGTCTATGGTACTTGTGATGACAACCTTCACTCGGTTTATCATTGTACTTGGGTTTTTACGTCAGGCACTTGGAACACAGCAGGTTCCACCTACACAAATTCTTGTTATGCTTGCAATGATACTTACTTTTTTTGTAATGGAGCCAATAGGTACAAAAGCATATCATCAGGGAATTCAACCTTATGTTGAAAAAAAGATAGGTTATGAAGAGGCTTTTACAAAAACAGCACTGCCTTTTAAAAATTTTATGATTAGAAATACACGAGAGAAAGACTTGGCACTCTTTTTACGCATTAGAAAGATGCAAAACCCTAAAAGTGTTGCTGATGTTCCTCTCTCAATCGTCGTACCTGCTTTTCTTATCAGTGAGCTTAAGACTGCGTTTGAGATAGGTTTTTTACTCTTTTTACCGTTTTTGGTAATAGATATGGTTGTCGCTTCCATACTGATGTCCATGGGTATGATGATGTTGCCGCCGGTTATGATATCACTACCGTTTAAGATACTTGTGTTTGTACTTATAGATGGATGGAACCTTTTAATAGGGAACCTGATAGCTTCAATTAAATAATTAGGAAATTGAGATGGATTGTAAATATTTTGGTGAGTGTGGTGCTTGTAGAGTTTATGAGGGAGGATACGAAGCGCAGCTTAACAAAAAACTACAGATAAACAGTAAAAGATTTAAAAACTTTTTTAGTAAAGATATCGCAGTTTTTCAATCTCCTGATGAACACTACAGAGCCAGAAGTGAGTTTAAAATCTGGCATGACGGAGATATTATCCACTATGCCATGAACCATGTGGATAAAAAGGGTGTTGTCTTTATTGATGAGTGTCCCCAGGTCAATATATATATTGCAAAACTTATGCCCAAACTTCTGCGTGCTATTAAAGAAAAAAAGATGGATTTTAAACTCTTTGGTGCTGATTTTTTAAGCTCAAGCAGTGGTGAAATTGTTGTTTCTTTACTTTATCATCGAAAATTAGATGATGAGTGGCAACAACAGGCACAAGATATAGCAGAAGAACTTGGTATCTATCTTATCGGCCGAGCCAGAAAGCAGAAATTGGTTATTGGGCAGGATTATATTACAGAGAGTTTGCGAATTGGTGAGAAAGAGTATAAATTTAATTATATAGAAAACAGTTTCACACAGCCAAATCCACGAGTAAATGAGCAGATGATAAAGTGGGCAATGGAGAAATTTTCTACTGCACAGGGTGATCTGCTCGAGCTCTATTGCGGTGCAGGAAATTTTACCATACCTTTTGCGACGATTTTTGATAAAGTTTTAGCAACAGAGATATCAAAATCCTCCATAAACGCAGCCAAAGAAAATATGCTTTTAAATGGTGTTACAAATATAGAATTTGTAAGAATGAGTGTTGAAGAGTTCGTAGAGGCTCTTGATGGTGTTAGAGAGTTCAGACGCATGAAAGATATTGATGTCAATGCATACAATATTAATTCCATTTTTGTAGATCCTCCACGAAGCGGTATGGATGAAGCATCATGTAACTTCAGTGCAAGATATGAGCATATCCTCTATATTTCATGTAATCCCGAAACACTTGTAAGAGATTTGGAGATACTTTGCAAAACACATGAAGTTGTAGATATGGCACTTTTTGACCAGTTTCCATATACCTCACATGTTGAGATGGGTGTAAAACTCATCAAAAGAAAATAGTTATGAAAAAAATATTAATAATCAGCAGCGGTAAGGTTGGAGAACACTTTATAAACAGGGTAATTCAGACGCATACAAGTGAAAATATCTACTATATCGTACAAACAAAAGAGAAAAAATTTGAAAATGCTTCTCCTGCAAGGTTTAAGTTTTATGAGTTTGACCCTACAAGCTTTTATAAGTTGGCAAATCTTCTTAAAATGGAGTTTGTTCAGGTTATTATTGCAATGGACTCTCAGATAGATGTTGAAAACAGTATCAAAAATATTCGTATGGTGAAAAAACAGCTCCGCGTTGTTGTACTGAATCTTTGGAATATGCAGAGTGAAGGCTCAAATGTAGTGCTCGTAAATGCAAATGAGATTTTGGCTTCACGTCTGCTTGATTATCTGCCAAATGTACCTGTAATAGCCCAAAATGTTGGAGTGGGTGAGGGTGAGATAATGGAAGTTCTTGTTCCTTTTGGAAGTTCTTTTGTTTATCGGCACATTGGAGCAATCGAGCAGAAAAATTGGCGAATCGTAGCGATATACAGAGATAGAAAGTTGGTGATGCCCTCCCGAAGAAGGATGATTCAGCCAAATGACACTCTTTTGCTAGTTGGAGACCCTGCTGTATTAAAATCTGTTTACAGGGCTATTAAACGTGAATTAGGACAATTTCCTGAACCATTTGGAAGCAACATTCTGCTTTATATTGACATGGATATAGTAAATCATGAGAGCATAAAAGAACTTGTAAATCAAGCAGTGTATGTACATGAAAAATTTCAGCATGATTTGGTGATTAAAGTTGTAAATCCCGGAAATATTGAAATTTTAGAGTATATTAAAAGTTTGAGAACTTTTGATATTGTTGTAAATATTGAGTATGATAATTTACATATTCGCAGCGCTTTTATGAATGATATTAACAAATACCATATTGGTTTGGTTATCGTTTCTTGTGATATGTTTACAGACTATTATGTTAGAAATGCTCTTTATGAAGTGCATGTCCCCGTTCTCAAACTCTCTGAAAAACCACTCTCAAGCGTAAAAGACGTCTCTTTGATTCTCTCAGATAATAGAGATTTGGAAAAAATATCTGCTACGATTTTTGATATTTCGGAGCAGTTGAACTTAAATATAGAACTTTATAATTATACAAATGAACATCAAGAAAACAGAGAACAGATGATAGAGCATTTTAATAATCTCTCAACTATTTTTTCAAAATCGATTAAAATTTATAATGAAAATGAGAATCCGATCAGACGTCTTAAAGAGAAGAAAAATTTTATTCAGATTTTACCATTTACAAGCAAGTTGACGCAGCGGCATATATTTTCTCTCTTTTCTACAGACAGCGAAAAACTCTACCATAAACTCGACGAATATTCGCAAATATTTATCCCTGTTCAGATCTGATTTAGCCGCTTTTTAGTAAAAATTAAGTATTATTTATCATATTTATAAATTTGGATAGATAATGCAAGTAAACATTCCCCTTAAACAAGTAATAGACAACTCTTATGATATAACAATTGATACAATGCCTAGGATGCATTTTCACAAAAAAGTAGCAATTGTGACAAATCCGAAGGTCGCTGGTCTGCATCTAGGATATCTACTCTCAAAAATCTCTGCAAAAGAGCTTTATATTATCACTGTGCCTGATGGCGAAGAGTATAAAAACCAAACTTCAATAGATACGATTTTAGAATCTCTCTTTAACCATCGTTTTAACCGCAGCTCTCTGCTCATTGCGTTTGGAGGTGGTGTTATAGGTGATATGACAGGTTATGCAGCAAGTATCTACCAAAGAGGGATCGATTTTGTACAAATTCCAACAACACTGCTCTCTCAAGTTGATGCAAGTGTAGGTGGTAAAACGGGTATGAATAACCGGTATGGAAAAAATCTTATAGGATCTTTTCATCAGCCTCAGGCTGTTTATATTGACCCCTGCTTTTTAGAAACACTGCCACAAAGAGAGTTTGGTGCAGGAGTAGCTGAGATAGTAAAAATGGCTGTTACTTTTAACAAAGATTTTTTTGAATTTTTAGAAGAGGCAGACCTCAATGATAAAAAAGTTTTACAAGAGGCTATCAAGCAGGCAGTAGAAACAAAAGCATCTGTTGTAGCCAAAGATGAAAAAGAGAGAGGCTTACGTGCGGCACTTAACTACGGGCATACTTTTGGACATGTAATAGAGAGTCAAACGCAGTATAGAACATATCTGCACGGTGAAGCTGTTGCTATTGGCATGGTAATGGCAAACAGATTGGCCGTAGCGATGGGACTTATGAGTGAAACAGAGGCTAAAAGAGTAGAGAAACTTTTACAAAAGTATAATCTTCCTACTTCTTATACTATAGAAGATGCAGAAGCTTTTTATGAGACATTTTATCTTGATAAAAAAAGTTTGGATGCTTCTATTACTTTTATTATTCCTAAGCATATTGGCGGTGTCAAAATAACTGATGAAGTTGACAAAAAAATGATTTTAGATGTATTAAAAACTTTTAAGGCTTCTTGATGAATGCAAAACTCTTAATTTTTCTGTTTCTGTTTCTACAGACTCTTAATGCAGCTGTAGATATAAATACTACAGTAGATGAGAATCGCAGTGAAGAACAGATTTTGGCAATTCAAGCACAACAAGAGTCGGCAAAGAATGATAAGATACAAGAGTATAAAACACAGCTTGAAACTTTAAAGAGACAAATTTCAGATGAAAATATGTGGATAAAAAGTTATGCATCATATTTGACGGCACTCGATGTGAAAAATAATCTTGAGAATATTAAAGCAAGGATCAATTATCTCTCAAAGCATGCAAAGACACCAAGTGAAAAATCAGAACTTAGTGCACTTAAAGATAAGCAGAAGATTTTAGCGACACAGGTAGGAACACTTAAAGGTGATTTTTCACTTGCTCCGTTTTCTGAGCTGATTACTCCTCCAAATATAGATAAAATTCCTGAAATTACCAACCCTTTTGATATTCTGACGGGTCTCTCTTTAATTAAAACATTTGATTCTAATTTTGATGAGTATAAAAAGAAAAAAGAGGCACTAGTTAATCTTATCAATATATTGCAAACGCAGGCGAGAATCTATAAAAAACTGCAGAGTTTAGATACAGAACATGATTATACAAAGAGTATTAACCAGCAGCAGATGCAACTCGAGATGTTTAAACGGGCACTAGATACAATGGACGTAACTATGAATGTTTATCAAAAGAGACTTGATGTTGCCGAGGTAAACATTAACAAAAGTATAGAGAGACAAGTTTATGGTTTGCTGAAAATTGTTACTATCATCTTTTTTATATTCTTAATCTTTTTTCTTTTAAAACTTATGGTAAAAAAATATATCACTGACAATGAACGATTTTACATGGCAAATAAAATCATTACTTTTACCAATTTCACCATTATTATTTTGGTGCTTTTTTTCAATTATATTGAGAATGCGAGTTATATTGTAACGATTTTAGGGTTTGCATCTGCAGGTATCGCTATTGCGATGAAAGATTGGTTTATGAGTCTTCTTGGCTGGCTTGTCATTGTTTTTGGCGGGAGTATCCATGTTGGAGATAGAATTCGTGTCGATTTGGATGGTATGAAATATGTTGGAGATGTTTTGGATATTTCACTGCTTCGTATCACGATTTTAGAAGATATTACTCTGACTTCCATTATGCAGAATCGTCGTGCAGGGAGGATTATTTTTATTCCCAACAATTATATTTTTACAAAGATGATTGCTAACTATACGCATAACTCTTTAAAAACAGTGTGGGATGGGATAAAGATTACCATCACTTTTGATTCAAATCATAAAAAAGCGATGCATATCGTCAAAGAGATTACAAAAAAGTACTCAAAAGGATATACCGATATTACGCGTAAACAGCTAAACAAACTAAGACAAAACTACAGTTTGAAAAATACAAATGTAGAACCAAGAATCTACTCTTTTATCGAATCAAACGGTCTTGACATTGAAGCATGGTATCTTACGAATGCCTATGGAACATTGACACTCCGCAGTGTTATTTCAGCTGATATTGTGGATGCTTTTAACAATGAAGATGATATCACCATTGCATACCCTACACAAAAACTAAATGTTTCAATGCATAATGAAGATGCAATACAACATAATCACGAGTTGGTATAATGAAAAAAAAAGTATATTTTAAAACTTTTGGATGCCGTACAAATCTGTATGATTCCCAAGTCATGATGAGTTCACTGCAAGAGTATGATATCACTGAAAATGAAGCTGAAGCAGATGTCATAGTCATTAACTCCTGTACTGTAACAAATGGTGCAGATACTCATGTGCGCTCTTACATCTCTCAGGTAGAAAAACACAATGAAAAAGCAAAACTTTTCTTAACGGGCTGTGGTGCACATACAAAAGGGGAATCACTTTTAAAAGAGAATCGTATTCATGGAGTCTTTGGACAGAGTGAGAAACAAAAAATTGATGCATTGCTTAAAAAAGAGAAGCCATTTTATGAACCGGGTGATTTGAATCATATAGATGATATGGTCGTTGATGAGTTTGTAGGAAAGAGCAGGGCATTTATTAAAATTCAGGAGGGATGTAACTTTCGATGTTCATACTGTATTATTCCCTATGTTCGCGGTGATGCAAGAAGTATGGATGAGAATCGTATTCTTGAACAGATCACAAGATTGGCTTCAAATGGTTTTGGTGAGTTCATTCTTACAGGAACTAATGTCGGAAGTTATGGACAGGACACCAAAACATCTTTGGCCAAACTCATGAAAAGGATGTCACAGATAAGAGGTGTCAGAAGAATCAGACTTGGAAGTGTTGAACCGATTCAAATAGGTGATGAGTTCAAAGAGATACTCGATGAGCCATGGATGGAAAAGCATATGCATATTGCTTTACAACACACCTCTCCTAAAATGCTAAAACTGATGAACAGACGAAATGTTTACAGACAAGACAGAGAGTTGTTTGAGTATTTAGCAGACAAAGGCTATGCGATAGGTACTGATTTTATTACAGGACATCCCGGAGAGAGTGAAGAGTTGTGGCAAGAAGCTATGCTAAACGCAGCGGCACTGCCTCTGACGCATATTCATGCTTTTACCTATTCAAAACGTGATGGAACACCATCTGCAATTATGAAACCGGAGGTAAACGGTAAGGTTGCAAAAGCAAGACTGCATGAACTGCAAGATCTGATCCATCAAAAGAACCTAGCATTTAGAACTGCGTTTGAAGGGAGTTTGGATGTACTGATAGAGTCTTATAAAGATGGACTCTACCATGGACTTGATCAGCACTTTAATAAAATAGTAGTAGAATCTAAAGAAGATTTAGTAGGTAATTGGGTTTTAATTGATAATTATGAAGTGAAAAAGGAGTTTAACTATGCTCGAATCTAAAACCAACCGTATAGCTCTATATCTCTCTGCGTTTATTATCATTGGGCTTGTTTTGTTTGCAGTTTTAAGAGATAATTCACAAGCAATTTCACTTTCACAGGCAAAGCAGCTGCTCCATGATGGAAGTGTAAAAAAGGTAGTCGTTACTAAAAAATATGTTTTTTTAAAAACAGATACAGGTTACTATAAAATTCCATCTTCACAGGTTACGCCTAAAATGTTTATTAACTATAAAGTAGAAGTGGGTAGTGAAGCAAATATTTTGATTTATATTCTCTTTTTTGTTCTTTTTTTAGGTATTGGTTCATTGATATTCCGCTATTTTCAAAAAAGAAATTTTCAATTTATGGATACAACTGCACAAAATAGTAGAGGCTCTTCTTCTGGCTTACTATCTCAAGACTCTTCAGTAATCCAAGCAATAAAAAGTGATGTCAGTTTTAATGATATCGGTGGTATCAATGATGTTAAAATTGAGCTTGAAGAGATTATTGATTTTATGAAAAATCCAAAAAGATACAAAAGTTTTGGTGCCCGCCTGCCTAAAGGTGTCTTGCTTGTAGGACCTCCGGGTGTTGGTAAAACGATGATAGCAAAGGCTGTTGCCCATGAAGCCGGAGTCCCGTTTTATTATCAAAGTGGGGCTTCCTTTGTTCAGATTTATGTTGGAATGGGTGCTAAACGTGTGCATGAACTCTTTGTGGCTGCGAAAAAAAATGCACCCTCTATTATTTTCATAGATGAGATAGATGCTGTCGGAAAAAAGAGAGACGGTAACAGAAATGATGAGAGAGAGGCTACACTTAATCAACTGCTTACTGAGATGGACGGCTTTGAAGGTTCAAGTGGAGTTATCGTTGTCGCAGCAACAAACAAGATAGATGTCCTAGACTCGGCATTGCTTCGTGCGGGACGATTTGACAGACGTGTTTTTGTAGAACTTCCGACAAAAAAAGAGCGTGAATCCATTTTAGAGAAGTATCTTGAAAAGGTACCGCATGAGCTTGATGTAAAAGTAGTAGCGAATATGACAGTGGGATTTAATGGAGCATCCTTGGCAGCTTTGGTAAATGAAGCTGCCCTGCTTGCATTGAGACAAAATGATTTTCATGTAACTTTAGAACATTTCTATCAAGTAAAAGATAAAGTTATGTTTGGAAAGAAAAAACTACAAATGCTCAGTGAAAAACAAAAAGCATTTCGTGTGACATATCAGGCCGGTAAAGTTTTAGTGGCAACATATTATGATTTACCGTTTGAAAAACTGATGCTCTCAAATGAAAAATTGACACCAGATACTGATGAACCGTACATTAAACAGGAATTGGAATCTCGTGTCAAAATGTTTTTAGCAGGTATGGCGTCTTGTGACATTAAATATAGTGAACATTCAAACAAGGCAAAAGAAGATTTAGCCGAGGCTAAAGAGATGGTTCAAAAGATGTGTGATGAGTATGGCATGGCCTCTTCTTTATTACCTGACAAGGATGAACAGGAGTTGATTTTAGAACGTCTCTATAATGAAGTTAAAGATTTACTTCTCTCATTGCAAGAGTTAGTAACAAAAATTGAAGATGTGCTTTATGAAAGAGAAAGTATTGGCAAAGACGAGGTCAAAAAGTATTTAGATGAAATTTTTTAATGGATTTTCTTTAAAAAACGAGGAAGAGTTTTTTTCACCTTTTATAAAAAGAAATAATTTTACGATTTGCGGTTTTAGTTATGGTGCAATAAAAGCGTTTCAGGCGACAAAAGAGGCTTTGGAATCAGGCAAAAGGGTAGATACTCTGCAGCTTTTTTCACCTGCATTCTTTGAGAGCCGGAGTGATAAGTTTAAGAGATTACAAATGCTATCATATTCAAAAGATAAAAATATGTATATGCAGCAATTTATAGATGCATGTTTTGCTCCATATCCAAAAAGAGAGCTAACACTGCAAAAAACCACAAAAGATGAGCTAAATGAACTTTTAACATATCAGTGGGATATATCTGAGTTGCATAAGTTAGAAAACAGCGGTGTAACTATTGAAGTTTATCTTGGTGGTAATGATACAATTACAGATGTAAACGCAGCAAGAGAGTTTTTTTTAAATGTTGCAACTGTTACATATATTAAAGAGGCAAATCATTTTTTATTAACAGCATAGAAATAATTAAAGGAAAAGATATGAATGAAATCAAAATAGGCGTAATTACAGCAAGCGATAGAGCAAGTAAAGGAATTTATGAAGATATCAGTGGTGTTGCGATTCAAGATACGATGAAAGATTATCTCAAAAGTGAATTTGAGATAGTTTATAGATGTATTCCTGATGAGCAGGATGTTCTTGAGGCTACTATGAAAGAGCTTTGTGACGAGGCGGGGTGTTGTCTTGTTGTGACTACCGGTGGGACAGGTCCTGCACTTCGTGATGTGACCCCTGAAGCTACTGAAAATGTGTGTCAGAAGATGATGCCTGGCTTTGGTGAGCTGATGCGTCAGGTGAGCCTGCAGTATGTGCCAACAGCAATTCTTTCACGTCAAACTGCCGGAATTAGAGGAAAAAGTCTTATTATTAATCTACCGGGTAAACCAAAGTCGATTCGTGAGTGTTTAGATGCTGTTTTTCCGGCTGTGCCTTACTGTATTGATCTGATAGAAGGACCATATATTGAGACAAATGAAGAGGTTATAAAAGCTTTTCGACCAAAAACTAAATAGAGATACGAATTCCAACAGGGCAGTGATCTGACCCTGTTATGTAGTCGAGAATAAAAGCATCTTCAAGATTTTCTGCTAAATCATCAGAGATGAAAAAATAGTCAATTCTCCAACCAACATTCTTTACTCTTGCATTTGCTCTGTATGACCACCAGCTGTATCTATCTGTCTCATCACCATTTACATAGCGAAATGTGTCAATATAACCATGGTCAAGAAATTTATCTATCCACTCTCTTTCTATTGGAAGAAAACCTGATGTTTTTGCATTTGCCTTTGGATTTTTTAGATCAATTTCACGGTGTGCTGTATTGACATCTCCACAGATGATGATGCTCTTGCCATCTTCACGCAGAGTTTCACAGTGCGCAAGGAAGTCATCATAAAATTTCATCTTATGCGCAAGACGCTCTTCATCTTTTTGTCCATTTGGAAAATAGACATTAAAAAGGACTATGTCATTATAATGTGTTTCAATGATGCGTCCCTCATGTGTGAAATCAATTTCGGGACAGGTTGAGTGAAAATCGCTTTGTATCATGCTGAATGTTGCTGTACCACTATAGCCTTTTTTCTCGGCTGGATTAATGAGTACTTCTGTAAACTTTTTTTCAAAAAGGTTGTCGGGAATCTGCTCTTTTTGTGCTTTTATCTCTTGGAGGCATAAAATATCAGTATCACGTTCATCTATCCATTTAAGTGCTTCTTTATTAGCTACAGCACGAATTCCATTGACATTCCAAGAGATGATTTCGATTGATTCTGACATTATGAGCCTTTTATATTTTAAAAAAGATAATTAACTAGTTCCGATACACAGTACAGGAACTAGAAAAAAAGATTGGGGAGATGAGATAGAAAAAGGTTTTCGTTAAACGAAATCTACTTTTGTAACATGATGTTTAAGACCAAGCTCTTCAGGTGTACAACCAAGTGCCAAACCTATCATTTGTTGCATATGAAGTACTGGAAGTTCAACATCACGACCAATCGCTTTTGATGCGTGATGTGTTTGTGTGTCAAGTTTTAAATGACAAAGTGGACAAGGTGTTACCATCCAGTCTGCATTTCCGTCCATTGCACCCGCAATTGCGTTTCCTGTTAGTACTGCAGCAGTATGCGGAGCTTGAAGTTCCACATGGAAACCACAACACTTGTTTTTCTCTTCATAATCTACATTTTGACCACCGCAAGCAATGATTAAATCATCCAGTGATGTAGGGTTATAAGGATTTTCCGCAGAGTTATGAGATTCATTTTGCAGCTCAGAAGGACGAATATTGTGACATCCGTAAAATGGAGCAATATTGAACTGGCTAAGAGGTGTTACTACCATCTCTTTAATTTTATCAAGACCAAAATCATCAATAATAGCATACAAGAAGTGAGTAACAGCGGAAGTGCCTTTGTACTCAAGTCCAACTTCTGCAAGTTTCTCATTGACTCTTGCTTTAAGCTCTTCATTATTGTCTAGTCTATGTTTTGTCATAGCACTGTTAAGTTGACATGTATTACAGATAGTTACCATAGTAAGACCATGTTTCTCAGCATAAGCAATGTTTCTTGCATTAAGTACTAAAGATAAAAAATCATCATAATCTTGAAGATGTGAAGCTCCACAACATGAAGCTTCAGTCAGTTCTATGAGTTCTATCCCAAGTTTGTCAGCTACTGCCATAGTTGACATCATTTGCTCTGGAGTACTCTGTTTTGCAGTACATCCAGTAAAAAGTGCATATTTTAATTTTTCCATTTATAAACTCCTAGAACTTTGCAGTTGATGAAGATTTTACAAGTTTTTTAATCTCATCAAGGTTGTCTGATTTTGTGATGCCCCATGGTGGAACAATTTTACCTTTTGAAAACATTTTTATCGCTACAGGGATATGTTTTACAATAGCCGGTCCTTCAGAGTAGAGCACTAAGCCACCCTCATCAAGTACACCGTTTTTCATAATAGATTTTTTAAATCCTACGGCATGACGCACTGCAACATTGTTTTGCGCAATTCCTTCTTGGAATGCCATCTGGTGCAGTTTTGTGATTTTAGCAATCGGGTTAATCTCTTTTGGACAAACTTCAGCACATTCAAAACATTTTGCACAATCCCAAACACCTTGTTTCTCGGCATTTACATCAGCAAGTCTTGATTCTGAACTGTCACGTACATCCGCAGAGAAACGATATGCTGCAGCAAACGCAGCAGGTCCAAAGAAGTCTTCATTTATCTCAACTACAGGACATGCATAGTGACAAGCACCACATTGAATACACAGATCAGCTTCATCAAGTGCGTCTGCATCTTCTGGAGATACAAGATTCTCTGATGCTGGTTCTTCATCAATATCTGCAACAAGGTATGGTGTTACAGCCTCATGCTTCTCCCAGAAATCGCCTTTATCAATAATCATATCTTTTACAGCTCTTTTTTTACTGAGAGGTTCGATTACCAGCTCATTTCCAAAAAGTTCAACCATATCATTCATACTCTCTTTACAAGCAAGAGTAGAACGACCATTTACTTTGATAGCACAAGCACCACAGATACCATGACGACAAGATCTTCTATATGAAAAACTTCCATCATGATCCCATTTGATTCTGTTTAATATATCTAAAACAACTTCTTCTGAAGTTACTTCCATATCATAGTTTTCATAGTATGGAAGATAATCCTCATCAGCATTAAAACGAAATACTTTGAAGTTTACATTTTGTGTTGTAATTTTATGTTCTGTACTCATAAATTATCCTTAGTAGTTTCTTGCTTTAAGTTCATGTTTGCCAAGAACAACATCCATGTAATCAAGTTTTATTTTTCCGTTTTCGTCCATATATGCCATTGTATGTTTTAAGAAATTTTTATCATCACGTTCTTGGAAATCTTCTCTATAGTGTGCACCACGACTTTCATCTCTGGCAATAGCACTCTCAACAATGAAAAGTGAATAATCTAACATATGTCCAAACTCAATTGCTTCTTGCAGTTCTGTATTGAATACTTTTGATTTGTCTTGAATACGAATGTTTTTAAAACGTTCACGTAGTTCTTTAACTTTGTCTACTGCTATTTGAAGTGTCTCTTTTGTTCTGAATGCACCTGCATTATCTGTCATACATTGTTGTAGCTCATCACGAAGAGCAGGTACTCGTTCTGTACCGTTATTCTCTATAATAGATGCAACTTCATCAAGTGCACGTTGTGCGTCTTCTTGAGATGCAGGACGTAATTCAATGTTGTCAATATCATTGACCATTGTCTTACCAACAAAACGACCAAAAAGAAGAGCTTCAAGTACCGAGTTTGCTCCAAGACGGTTTGCTCCGTGTACTGATACACAAGAACATTCACCTGCAGCATAAAAACCTTCAATGAACTCTTCATTATTTAGGCGGGCATGACCATCAATATCAACTGGAATACCACCCATAGAGTAGTGTGCAGTCGCAGAGATTAGAATAGGCTCTTTAATCATATCAAGACCTAGGAAAGTTATTGCCAACTCACGGAGTTCAGGAAGTCTTTCCATAATCAAATCTTTTCCAAGGTGTGTTACATCAAGGAAGACTGCATCTTTTCTTGGACCAACACCACGACCTTCTCGGATTTCATTAAGAATAGCACGTGCAACAACATCACGACTTGCAAGTTCAAGTGCATTTGGAGCATATTTCTCCATAAAACGTTCACCTTTAGAGTTAAAAAGTCTTCCACCTTCACCACGAGCAGCTTCAGAGATTAAAACACCATTTCCAGAAAGTCCAGATGGATGAAACTGTACAAACTCCATATCTTCAAGTGGAAGACCATGACGAGCAACGATTGAAAGACCATCACCTGTATTTGCATGAGCATTTGAGTTTATCTTGTAAGCACGAGCATAACCACCTGTTGCAAACATTACACTTTTTGCATTGAAAATTGCCATTTGCATATCACGAATGTTAAAAGCAACGACACCAGATACTTTTCCATCTTTATAGATGATATCTGCTGCATACCACTCATCCCAAAACTTTACGCCAACGCGATCAGCTTGTTCATAAACAGTTTGAAGAAGTGTTAATCCTGTTCTGTCCTTTGCATAACATGCACGAGGAGAGCTCTGTCCGCCGAAAGGACGCTGTGCAATCTGTCCATCAGGCTTTCTACTAAAAGCAGCACCCATTCTTTCAGCCCAGCGAATAGTCTCTGGAGCTTTTTGACACATAAATTCAACAGCATCTTGATCTGCTAAATAATCAGAACCTTTTACTGTGTCAAATTCGTGAAGTTCAACACTGTCCTCATCACTAAATGCTGCATTGATACCACCTTGTGCAGCACCAGAGTGACTTCTTAGTGGATGTAGCTTTGTAATAACAGCAACTTTTTTGCCTGCATTTTGCAATTCTCTAGCTGCTGCACATCCCGCAAGACCTGCACCAACAACAATCGCATCGTAAGTATAAATAGGAATACTCATTAACTTTCCTTCAATTAAAGAACTAAAATAATGCTGATTATATCGTTAATAGTCTTATATAAGATTAAATATAGAGGATATTGGAGTGAAGTTAATGGATGTTACAATTTTGGACAAGTTGAAAATAAAAGTAAAGAGAAGCAAAGAGAATTACATCTCTTTTTGTGCTAAATCTCTTACTTGTAAAATTTTATTTTTTCCTAGACTTTTTGCATATTCGAGTATCTCTGTTGCTTGTCTGAGTGCCTCTTCAAGACTTGTGTTACTTGGTTTGATTACAAAGCCTCCAGAGACTGTTATCTGTGCCGGACCATGGTTGGGAATATTGAATTTTAATTCTGCAATACTTTCACGTATAAGGTCAATCTCTTTAAATGCCTGCTCTTTGGTAGGACGCGAAAGTACTACTGTGAACTGATTGTAATCAGTTCTGGCAATTACATCTACTGGTTGTTCATGAAGAGATATAGTGTAAGCAACTTTTTTGAGCATAGCCTGTGCAATCTCCTGAGCATATACACGTTTTGATTTTGAGAAATTATCTATCTCTAAAAGAGCTACGGCTGTAAAGTTACTATCCTTGATAGATTTTTTATGAGAATAAGAGTGCAGAAGACCCTTGTAGTTGTTGATGCCTGTTACAGGGTCAATAAGATGAGGATTGTCCGTAACCTGCGTTTTTCTGTTCATTCTTAGTGCTATTGCATCTGCTTCTATAGAGAAGATGTCATAATCACCTTTTGTTTTATCTAATGTGAAAAGATAGTTGATATCCTCATAGATGGAGCCAAGCATTTTTCTATACCAGAATGTCGCAAGCAAAATAAGAATAAACGTGATGGATACAGCATACTTTACAAGCTCAAATTTATCTTGGTTGTATTTGAGAGATTTTAAAAGAAGTGTATCAATATGTTTATTGAGTATTTTAAACGCAGTGAGTTGTTCCTCTTTGGCGGAAATTTTTTGTTTTTCATCTTTTTTCAGGTAAAATTCATGTGTAGTATTATTAAATTTATTTATTAATATATATAATGTGTTTAAATCTTTCATATACTCATTGCCATTTTGTAAAATAAATTTTTCAAGAATGTTATATTTGTAAAATGTGCGAAGTTTTTCAACATTTTGCAGCAGCTTGGTACTCTTTGCATTAAACTGAATGAGAGCCAGTTCAACATCTTTTTCAGGTGACTCTACAAGCTCTTTAATGATTTTTTTATCACTGTTAAGGTTGTCGACTTTGTTAAATGACAACTGTTGCTCCAAAGTAAGCATAAGTGCTAAAAACGCAACAAAAAAGACAAAAAATAAGTATGTGCTTAAATTTTTAAAGATAGCTTTTATAGAGTGCTTCATATATAGTTTTCCTAATAATGTTATAATTACCTGTCATTCTATATTGACAGTAATTAATATATGCTTAAGAAAAAGAAGAGTTATTGAATTTAGAAAATTATTTTATATCACAATTTAACAGTAAGCACATCGGAGACGATGGTGCTTTGATAGATAATATGGTCTACTCAAAAGATGCATTTTTTGAAAATGTACATTTTAAACGCAGTTGGATGAGTTACTATCAGATTGCTCAAAAGGCAATGCTTGTAAATATTTCTGATGCGATTGCAATGAATGCAACACCAAAATATGCACTTTTAAGTGTTGCCATGCCAAAAGATATGAGTAAAAAAGATATGCGTGAGCTTGCAGATGGATTTCTCTCTGTAGCTAAAAGGTACAATGTTGATATAATAGGTGGAGATACGATAAGTAATACAAAACTAGATATTAGTGTTACAATCATCTCTACGGTGCAAAAAGCGCTTTTACGCTCTAAAGTGAGAAATAACTATCTTTTTGCCTACACAGGTATACTTGGAAATTCAGCTAAAGATTTAAAAAAATTATTAACTCTTGGTAAAATTCATAAAAAATCGAAATTTGTAAATATTCATTTAAGAGAAGATTTTGTGAAGCGCAGTGCGCGTTATTTAAGAGCGGGAATGGATATCTCAGACGGTTTATATAGTGATTTGGATAAAATTACATCATTAAATAAAGTTGGTGTTAAATTTACTAAAAAAGTACCTAAATATATAGGCTGTAGCGGTGAAGAGTACGAAATGCTTGTTGTGTTTGACAAGAGAGAGAAAAAAACACTTTTAAGACGTGCCACTCAGAGCAGAACGGTATTAAATATTTTTGCAAAAGCAGCGCGCTGCAGATATATAAACAGATGCAAAGCACATCATTTTTAAATTAGGAAAAAATATAATGGATAGATTTTATTCACTTGCACATGCAAGTATTGATTTTCACTTCAAGCAGACTCCACGGGATTTTGTTGTTGAAGAGATACCTCTGTATGAATTTTCAGGAGAGGGAGAGCATCTTATTCTTTTTGTAAGAAAGAAAAATCTCTCTACAACAGAGATGATAGGGCAGATTGCCAGATATCTGGGCATAAAAAACAAAGAGATAGGTTATGCAGGTCTAAAAGATAAATATGCGATGACAAAGCAGTATATTTCACTACATAAAAAATATGAAGAAGATTTAGAAAATTTTAATTTTGATGGCATAAAAATAATCTCAAAAACGTACCATAATAACAAAATTAGAATAGGGCATCTTAGGGGAAATCGTTTTTATATCAAGCTTAAAAAAGTCAACCCTACAAGTGCAACAAAAATTGATGAAGCTTTAAAAAATATTGACAAGCAGGGAATGCCAAACTTTTTTGGATACCAGCGTTTTGGAAATGATGGTGATAATCATATTTTAGGTGAAAAACTTGCAAAAGGTGAAGCGCGTGAACGTAATCCTCGTGTAAAAAGACTTCTTATAAATGCATATCAGTCACACTTGTTTAATCTTTGGCTCTCTCGTAGATTAGAGATAAATTCTCTTGTTTCTAGTTTTAACGTAAGCGAACTGGAGTCACTGCTAAACCTTCCAAATCATGAGTTAGAAAAGATGAAAGCCCAAAAACACCCCTTTAAACTTATAGATGGTGATATTATGGAACATTATCCTCATGGAAGATTATTTGAATTTTCAAACGCAGAAGAAGATCTTAAGCGTTTTGATGAGAGAGACATCAGTGTTACAGGTCTTTTATGCGGGAAAAAGACGCGTCATGCGGATTCACTCGCCAGAGTCATAGAAAAAGATTATGATGATGAGATAAACGCAGATGGTGCAAGGCGATATGCCTGGGTATATCCGACAGATATAGAAGGACGGTTTAATCCTGTAGAGGCACAGTATGAGTTGAACTTTACTCTGCCAAAAGGCTCTTATGCTACAGTTCTCATAGAAGAGATAGCAAAACGAAAAATTAAAGAATAAAAGAAGGTACAATGCAAAAAAGACATATAACATCAGCAATATCACAGACATTTGGAAAATTTGCATCCAAAGAATTTCCACACTGGTTTCAAAACATAGTAAATAAGAGCTATGTAGGTTTAATGGGACTTGATATGAGTGAATTTCATGCTCCTGAGACCTATAAAAGTCTTAATGCACTCTTTACAAGACACCTAAGAGAGCCAAGACACTTCTCACTAAACGCAGAGGACTTCATTTCTCCTTGTGACTCACTTATTTCGGAGTGTGGAGCTTTGATTGAGGATTATGCTCTTCAAATCAAAGGTATGCGTTATAAAACAGATGAACTTTTAGGGAATAATTTTACACAGGAAGAGAAGTCTGTTGTGCATGATGGAGATTTTATCAACTTCTATCTTTCACCAAAAGATTATCATCGTTATCATATTCCAATGAATATGAAAGTTTTAAAAGCTGTACATATTCCTGGAAAATTTTACCCTGTAAATTTACCATCACTGAAAAAGCGATTAAATCTTTTTATTGAAAATGAGAGAGTGGTTCTACAGTGTGAAACAATGGAGGGCAAAAGATTTTATATGGTTTTAGTCTCTGCACTTAATGTCGGTGTGATGAAAGTGAGCTTTGAGCCTCGTATAAAAACTGATGCAAATGTTGTGGGTGAGCAAGTGTATGAATTTAAAGATCTCTATCTTGATAAAGGTGATGATTTTGGCTGTTTTGAAATGGGATCTACTATTGTTATTCTCTCAGAAAAAGAGATGTTTGATGAAATTTTGGTAAACGCAGGGGATAAAGTGAAGTTTGGCGACACTATCGCCAAACTAAATGTTTAGGAAAAACTCCTAAACATTAAATCTAAAGTGCATGATGTCACCATCTTGAACGATATACTCTTTTCCTTCAAGACGCATTTTTCCAGCTTCTTTTGCGCCGGCTTCTCCACCATACTTGATGAAGTCTTCATATGCAATAACTTCAGCACGGATAAAACCTTTCTCAAAGTCATTGTGAATTGCTGCTGCTGCTTTAGGAGCAGTTGAGTTTTTACGGATAGTCCATGAACGCACCTCTTTGACACCGGCCGTAAAGTAGCTCATAAGTCCGAGTTTATCAAAACCTTTATGTATTATCTGCTCAAGTCCAGACTCTTCAACACCGAGTTCATCTAAAAATTCTTTTGCTTCATCCTCTTCAAGACCGATAAGTTCCTCTTCCACTTTTGCACAAAGTTTTATAAGTTCACAGTTGTTTTTCTCAGCGTGTTCACGCAAAGCTTTTACATATTGGTTATCTTCTAAAAGACCATCTTCATCAGTATTTGCACCATACATAATCTCTTTGTCTGTTAAAAAACGTACTTCACGATTGA
>CAZCMR010000010.1:0-47836 GCA_964499805.1 uncultured Sulfurimonas sp. | reverse complement strand
GCAGCAACAACTGCCACAGAAGTAGGAGCAACAAATGACAGAGTCTCTTATGTTTCAGATAGTGATGCGGCTACAAATATTATTGATGAAAATGTAGCAGATGGAACATATACCGGAGTAACTCTGAGTGCAGTAGATGTTGATGGCGATGCGATTACTTACTCTTTAGAAGATGGAGTACCATTTCGAGTGGAAGATGATGGTAGAGTTGTTGTAGATGGTGATAATGTTATAGATTTTGAAGCACAAAATAGTTATACCTTTGATGTAACAGCTACAAGTGCTGATGGAACAAGTTCTACACAGAGTGTTACTGTTGATGTCAATAATATTAATGAAGCTGTACATGCTCACGATGATACCAATCTGACTACAGCTGAAGATACTTCAGTAGTACTAGATGTGTTAAAAAATGATATGGATGAAGATGGTGATTCTCTTACTATTACTCAAATAGGCGGAGAAGATGTTTCAGATGGAGAGAGTATTGATATTGTAAGCAGCAACGGTGATGAAATTCTTGGTAGCGCAACACTTGAAAATGGTACCATAATTTTTACACCTAATGTTAATTACGAAGGAGATGTTACTTTTGATTATACTGTAAGTGATGGTAAAGGTATGGAAGATACTGCTACAGTCTCATTAAATGTAACTCCTGATGGAATGGTATTGGCACCTACAAGTGATATTGATATTTCAAGTGATAGTGCAGGTTTTGGTACTGTTGGCACTGTAGATGATAATATTACAAATGATACGACTCCGACTATTACAGGTACAACAGAAAATGGTGCCAAAGTTGTAATCAGTGATGCAAATGGTAATGTTGTAGGTGAGACTATAGCTGATGAAAGCGGTAATTATTCAATTACTACTACACCGCTGAGTGAGGGAGAACAGGAGCTCTCTATTACAGCAACAGATGCATCTGGACACTCTGAAACTACAAGTCAGACTATTACAATTGATACCTCGGTAAGTGATATAACAATCAATCCTTTAGTCTCACATGAAGCCTTAGATACAGCAACTTTGACAGGAACGACTGAAGCAGGAGCAAGTGTAGAACTTACACTGCGAGATGATAATGGAACAGAAGTGAGGGAGGTGGTTGTTGCAGATGATGATGGAAATTATGAAGTTACTTTTGATACCTCAAATCTGCTAGACGGAAATTATAGTGTAGATGCTCTTGCAACAGATATAGCAGGAAATACAATATCTGCACAATCAACGGGAACAGATTTAAATACCTTTCAAGACAGTTTTACTGTATCTCAAGCTATATCGAATGAAGCAGCAGATGAAGCCGTAGTAACTGGAAATACAGAACCTGGTGCCAAAGTTGAACTGACATTGCAAGACAGTGCAGGGGTCACAGATACGCAAAGTGTCATAGCTGATGAGAACGGCGATTATGAAATTACATTTGATACATCTGCAATGCTTGATGGTGCATATACTATTAACGGCAGTGCAACCGATGCAGCAGGAAACAGTGTTACTGCAACAGAAGTAAGTGGAGATAATCTTAATACCTTCCAAGACAGTTTTACTGTATCTCAAGCTGTATCGAATGAAGCAGCAGATGAAGCCGTAGTAACTGGAAATACAGAACCTGGTGCCAAAGTTGAACTGACATTGCAAGACAGTGCAGGGGTCACAGATACGCAAAGTGTCATAGCTGATGAGAACGGCGATTATGAAATTACATTTGATACATCTGCAATGCTTGATGGTGCATATACTATTAACGGCAGTGCAACCGATGCAGCAGGAAACAGTGTAGTAGCAACAGAAGTAAGCGGAGATAATCTCAATACTTTTCAAGATAGTATTACATCAGATCTCAACAGCAGCAGTGACAGTTTTGGAATAGGAACAACAGGAACAGACCAAGATAATCTTACAAATGATAATACTCCGACAATTTCAGGAAATACAGAACCAAATGCGACAGTGACAATCACAGAAAATGGTACTGTTGTAGGTGAAGGGGTAGCTGATGATAATGGAAATTACTCCATTACGACAGCAGCACTTGATGATGGTGCAAAAGATTTACTTATCACAGCGACAGACAGTGCTGGAAACAGTACAACTACAACACAAACTCTTGTTATAGATACATCAACGCAGGCAGTTGATGAGAGTGACACCGTGAAAGATGCTACAGATATGCAGAGCGATGCAAAAGAGGTGGCAAGCGGAAATCTTTTAGTAAATGGAGAAGAAGATGGTGCTATTGTCTCAAGTAACGGCACAATCCACGGTACTTATGGTGATATTACCATCAATGCGGATGGAAGTTATGAATATACTCTTAACAGTGATGCACAGAATGTTCAGTCTCTTGTAGAGGGAGAACATGCAGCAGATACATTTACCTATACGGTTGTTGATAAGGCTGGCAATGAAGATAGTGCAACGATCACTATCGATGTAGAAGGTAGTAATGATGGTTCTGTTGTAATCAATGATACAAATAGTATGACAGAGCTAGCAGATGATACAAGTTCTACAAATGAAGTTACAGGAAATGTACTTGCAAACGATAGTGATGTAGATAGCGGTACTACTCTTAGCGTGAGTAATGACGGTGTGATTCAAGGAGAGTATGGAACGCTTACGATTAATCCTGATGGAAGCTACTCTTATGAGCTCGATGATTCTAGCACTGCGGTTCAAGCCCTAGGTAGTGGCGAACAAATGGTAGAGTCTTTTGATATTGCCGTCGTAGCAGATAATCACGAGGGAAATACAAGCGATACATATAACAATACATTAGATATTACTATTACAGGAACAGACGATACTCCTGTGATGGAGGGAAGCAGTACAGCTACTTTTACAGAAGATGTAAGCAGTGCCGTGGTTATCAATGATGATATTAGCATCAGTGATGTGGATGATGCAAATCTTGAGAGTGCTACAGTAAAAATCGAAAATGTACAAGATGGGGATGTTTTGGTATTTGAGAATCAAAACGGCATCACCGGAGAATACAACGCTCAAACAGGTGAGTTGACACTTAGTGGAGAAGCGAGTAAGGCTGACTATGAACAGGCACTTGAGAATGTAAAGTTTACAAATACAAGTGATACACCTGACCTGGAAGACAGAACAGTTAGTTTTAGTGTAAATGACGGTGAAAAAGAGAGTGCACCGATTACGAGCACTGTAAGTGTAGAAGCAACGAATGATGCTCCTGTAATCTCTGTAGGTAGTTATGAGGTTGACAAAGATGTTGATGCTCCAGTAGCCATTAACCTGCAGGCTTCTGATGTTGATAGCAGTGTTGACCATTTTACGATGAGCACAGTTCCTGAAAATGGTACGCTCTACAGTGATGCTGCAATGACTCAGCCGATAAACGCAGGTGATGAGATAAGTGCAGATGGAAACAGTGCAACTATCTACTTTAAACCTGATTATGGCGATGCAGATACTCAAAATGCTTTTGGTGAGAACTGGTTTGATGATAACAGCATCAGTTTTGACTTTACAGCGACAGATAACGGCTCACAAGGTGAAGTACCTGTAACTTCACAAACAGCGACAATCAATATTACGGTAGATGATGTTCCTTTTGTATATGATGATGCAAGAGTAGAAGTTACTGAAAATGATATAAGCGGTGATACACAAAATATTGTCAGTGGAAATGTACTCGATAATGACTATCAGGGAAATGACGGTGCAACAGTCCATGAAGTTAGCTATCAAGCGGGAGATGAAACAGGAGTCGCAACTGTAGGCGGTATTACAAGTACAGCTTATGGTGACTTGAGTATCAATCCTGATGGTTCATGGAGTTTTACTCCGGATGCAAATCTTGATAACAGCAGTGGTGATTTAGACTTTAGCTTCTCTTACAATACGATAGATGGGGATGGTGATGTGAGTGCGAGCAGTGCTACACAGTCTATTACTATTCACGATGGAACAGCTGTATCTATCGGGACACCTCAGAGTAGTGGCAGTATTGATGAAGCGAATTTAAGTGATGGGACTGAAGCGGGGGAAGGTTCATTGTCTACAACAGGAACTTTGGCCGTTCATACCGGAAGTGACAGTGTTGATGTAACATTCGATACAACTCAAGAAGCACCAAGTGGACTTACACACAGTGGTGAGCCTATAGTCTACAGTTACAGTGCAGACGGTCATACTCTTATAGCCCAAGCCGGAGATACAAAAGTATTTCAGGTTGACATTCAAGACAGCGCAAACACTTCAAGTGATGGTACAACTTATAAATTCACACTTCTAGACTCTATTGACCATAGTGGTGGTGTAGATGCTGTTGACCTTGCGTTTGGATTTAAAGCGACAGATACGGATGATAATGATGTTGCCACAAGCGAATTTAGTGTGAAAGTTGTTGATGATGAACCACTCAGCTGTGATACTATCGTAACAAATGAAGATAGACCTACTGCGTTTAACATAGGGGCTGATGATACTGTGGTTTCCGATATCCAAACGCAAAACGGAACAGCTGTATTTGACAGTGAGAGCGGACAGGTAATATATACACCAAATGAGGATTTTAGTGGTGTAGATACGATTACATATACTGTAACAGATCAAGACGGTACTCCAAAAGAGGCAACAATCACAGTAGATGTGAAGCCTGTTGTTGAGAGTGATACTGTGACAATACAAGGGAGTGCAAGCGGTGAAGAGGATAGCTGGATAGCGATTGATGTGAATGAGCCTGCACTCAAAGATAGTGATGGAAGTGAAAGTATGTCCGATGTGACAATCTCTAATATTCCAGAGGGTGCACAACTCAGACTCAGTGATGGTACAGCTATAGATATCAGCAACGGCAGTGCAACAGTTGCAGCCGATCAAGTGGATGAACTCCAAATCAAGCCACCACTGGATAGCAATACAAACTTTAACCTTGGATTTGAATTTAGTGTGACTGACACTGCAACAGATTCAAATGGTGAGACACTTACAAACACAAGAACATTTAACAGCTCAGTAGAGGTTGACATCACAGGTGTTGCAGATGCTACAACTATAGAGGCACAAGATACAACAACAAGTGAAGATGTTGTGACATTCAATGTAAGTGATCTTGTTGATGATGTGAGCTTTGGTGACACTACAGATGGTAGTGAAACACACACGATAACACTCTCCGGACTTCCAGAAGGTACAACACTAGAGAGCGGCAATGCCATTTTAGATGGAGATTCAGTTACTCTTGATGCTAGTGAATTAGACAATGTTGAACTTGGATTTACCAATGTGGCAGGTGGAGATTATGACATTACTGTAACTACAACAGCTACGGAAAATGATGGAGATACTACTTCAAGCAGTTCAAACGCAACACTCTCCATAGATGCCGTGGCGGGAGAGGTGACATTTGCAACTTCTGATATAGCAACAGATGAAGACAGTGCGGTTAATCTTGGTGTAGATATTTTAAATAATAATCCGGATTTAGATGGAAGTGAGAGTGTCAGTGGTGTTGAGATCACTGGTCTTCCTGATGGTGCAAAAATTCTTGATGCCAATGGTAATGAGATAAGTTTAGACGATACAGGTTTTGCAGCACTTGATGCGGAGAGTTTGGAGGGCTTACAAGTATTACCACCACAAGACAGCAGTGAAGATTTTACTTTGAGTGTCCGTGTTCAAAGTACAGACAGTGATGATGGCACAGCAGGTTTTACAGCTCCTCAGACGATTGATGTGGCAGTGAGCGCAGTTTCAGATGTTGTAGATACCTCTGCAGGAGATATCAGTGGTGATGAAGACAGTTGGATAGCTCTTGATATGCATGCTATGACCCCTGATAGTTCAGAAGTGGTAACAGTAGAGATAAGCGGTGCGCCAAAAGGTTCGCATATTCAGTATGAAGTTGATGGTGAAACGCATGAGGTAACAGTGGCATCTGAAGATCAGTTTGTTGTCATACCGACAGAGGCACTTGATAGTGCGAAATTTATGGCACCTGAAAATATGGGTGATGAATCTATTCAACTCCATATGAAAACGACGGTCGTAGATAAAGATGAGGGTGGAGTCGGTGAAGATAGAGTTGTAAGCAGTATGGATGACTTTACAGTGACACTCTCAGGTGTAGCAGATGCTCCAAGTCTGGTTGCACAAAGTGCAAGCGGTACGGAAGATAGCAATATTCCATTACATATTGATGCAGGACTACAAGACAGTGACGGTTCAGAATCTTTGAGTGTGACAATCTCAAATATTCCTGAGGGAGCAACACTCTATAGCGGTGATACACCTTTGGATGTTACAGACGGTTCTGTCACAATAAGTAAAGATGATTTGCAAAATCTCTCTATTACGCCTCCTGAGAACTCAAATGTCGATTTTGCACTCGATATTACAGCAACATCTACAGAGTCAGGCAGTGGAGATACAAACTCGGTAAATATGTCTCTTCCTGTTCAGGTCTCAAGTGTAGCTGATGCGCCAACTGTAACAGTAAACGCAAGCGGTGAGGAAGATACTCTTATCAAACTTGATATGGATGTTGTGAACAATGACAGTGACTCGGAAGTACTTACCTTTAAACTTGAAAATATCCCAAGTGATGTAACACTTGTCAAACTCGATGATGCAGGTAATATCATTACAAACAGCAATGGAGAGCCTGCTGTTGTCGGTCATTATGCAGGAACTAATGCGGACGGCAGTACAAACTGGACACTGAGTGAAAGTGAACTTGATAATGTCTATGTCCAACCACCACATGATTTTAGCGGAACGATAGATGTTAATTTAAAAGTTACATCTTTGGATATTGACAGTGATGATAACAGCAGTGATATGCAGGTTACAAATACGCCTATCAGTGTGGAAGTGACACCTGTTGTCGATACGGTACTTCATGATGAGAACTCCTATGGAAGTGAAGATAACTGGATAGCTTTAGATGATTTAACTACTGTTGGAAAAGATAATGAAATAATTAGTGATGTGACAATAGATGCACTTCCAGCCGGTGCTGATAGTTTGGGTGTTTATAATGCACAGAGTGGTTCGTATGAGGTGATTGACGCTGCAGATGATGGAAAGTACCATCTCTCTACAGAACAGATAGAGAGTGGTGTGGCTGTTATGCCGTCTGAAAATTCTAATGAAGATTTTGCACTTGATATTACACAAACAGTGACAGATACGACAGATGACGGTTCACCACTTCCTGAGAGTTCAGTGACAACACAAACAACAACAACTGTACATGTTGAAGGTGTTGCTGATAACTTCAGTGAATTGCAAGTGAATGATGTAGCAACAACAAATGGTGATGCTGTTGCGTTTAGTGATGTAATTGAGACTGCGACACAAATTGACAGTGACGGAAGTGAGAGTACTTACTATATTATAGAAAACAGTAACCCTGAAAATGCAGACTGGATAGTAGAGGGCGGACTAAACGCAGGAGATGGGAAGTTTGTTGTTACAGATATTGAGAGTGCAAACATTAAAGTAGTCAATCCGGATGGTGAAGCAGGTTCGCTTGAGCTTCAAATCACTCCTGTGACACAAGAAAATGATGGTGATGTACATTTCGATACTGAGCATATTCAAACATTTAAAGTAGAGTATGATGATACTCCGACAACTCCAACAACACCGGAACTTGAAACGCAGCAGCTTGTCTCTGAGGGTGTTGAAGATACGACAATAGAGCAACCACTTGTAAGTGCAAACAGCAGTGATGGTGCTGAGCTCTCTTATGTTATCACTGCAGATGAACATGCCCATGTCGAAGGAGATGGACTTCTACAGCTTGATGCAAACAGTTATATTACAGATGATATTGATAGTGTGAAGGTCAACTTCACAGAAGATTACAGTGGTGATGCAAATATCGATGTAAAAGTGGTAGCAACGACAGAAGATGGAGGGGTAAGTACACAAACGCAAAATCTCTCCATAGATGTTGCACCTGTTACTGACGGATATAATGCTGATGCAAACGCTGCTGGAGCAGAAGATAGTGTCATTCCTCTCAATCTTAATTTGAATCAGAATGATAATGATGGCAGTGAACATATCGTAGGAGATGAAGTTACTTTGGCTATCGTACAAAGGGTGGAGGACAGTGAAGGAAATGTAACTTATGAACCGGTTGATACGGGAACAATTTCTGGAGAGGGACTTGTTGATAATGGAGACAATACCTACTCTATATCTCCTGAGAAGCTTGACTCTTTGACATTCAGTGCACCGGAAAATGAGCATGGTACATATCAGATAAAAGTAGATTATACTGCACAAGATGGTGATGCCACGCCGATGGAACAATCAGAGGTATTTGACATTAAAGTCGCTTCAGTTGTAGATGATGTGAGCCTTGAGAGTAGTGTAGAGAGTGCACATGTAAGTGAAGGAGTTGCAAGTATACCTCTTGGACTCTCTTCATCACAGGTCGATAGTGACGGAAGTGAAGGAAGTTACATTAAAGTTGAAGGGGTTCCTGAAGATGCACGACTCTCAAGTGGTTTTGGACATGATAACGGTGATGGTACATCAACATGGATAGTACCATCTACAAATGCTGAAGATGTTGTTTTAATCCCTTCTGAGCATTTTAGCGATACGTTTACTATTACAGCGCAGGCATTTAATTATGACTATGCAAGTGGAGGTACGACGACAAGTGAACAACAAGCTGTAAATATAACTATAGACCCTGTGGCAAGTAGTGTAACAATACAAGATTCACAGGTAAATGTACAAGAGAACACAGATACAAATACTCAAGAGAGTGCAGTTCCTATTAATCTCAATATTGATATGGCAGATAGTGATGGTAGTGAAACGCTGAACCTTACATTTACAGATGTTCCAAGTGGTGCAACAATGAGTGATGGAGACAATATATATACTCCTGATGAAAATGGCAATATCACTATGTCGGGTGTTGATCCTGCGAGTATCTCTGACATTACACTGACGCCGCCAGAAGAGTTTAGTGGAAAAATGGAGATAGGTGTAGAGGCAAAAAGTGTTGATACAAATGGAGCTACGACTGATGTCTTGGCCGATGCACAGAGTGCTACTATAACTGTTGATGTTGGTGCTGTTGCAAGTGGATTTACAAGCGATGAAGCTCCTGTAGTTGCAGTAGATGAGTATGATGCTACAGATAACGGCATTGAAGTTCCACTCTCAATTAGTGGTGTTGAGCTCAAAGATAGTGACGGTTCTGAAACTCTCTCAATTCGTATAGAAGGTATTGGTGAGTCAACACTGACATCCAATGGTGAGCCAATAGGAGAGCTTGGCAGTGATGGTACATGGAATATCACGTTGAATCCTGCAGAAACACCGAACTATCAAGAGATATTGTCAAACTTAAAAGTTGTGACAAATAATGCTGATGATATTGAGGGTGATATTGTCGTGACTGCAAGTGCAGTTGAAACAGCAACGGGTGAATCAGTATCACTGGAGAGCACAACTGTACATGTCGATGACTTTAGTGCTGATAGTGCAACGTTTGAAGCAGATAAAACAATAATAACAGATGAAGACAGTGCAACTCCTCTTTCACTTGAGACGCCAACTTTTGCGAACGAAGGTGGTTCTTCTGAAAGAATCGGAACAATTGCTTTAGATGGTATTCCTGAAGGAGCAACACTTCATAACGGTGATAGTGTAATAGAAGCAGCTGATGGCAGTGTCAATATCGTACTGGTTGATGATGAAGGTAATGTTGATACGACTCTGCATAGTGCAGATACATCTACCGACAATGCAATAACGATGACGAAAACCGAATTTGAAAACCTTTCAGTTACTCCGCCAAGTGATAGTGATGCTGATTTTGAGATAACTATGAGCAGTACTACTTATGAAGTTGATAATTCAGGCAATATTATAGCGGGAATAGATGGTGTAGAGTCTACTCAAACTATTGATGTTACAGTAAATGCTGTCGCTGATGCCCCTACTGTAAGTGTTGAAGTAGGTAATCCTACGCTTGTAGAAGCAGAGGATACTGTTTTAGAAGATGGATTGTATGAGTATCCACTTGATATCACCACTACATTAACTGATAGTGACGGAAGTGAGAGTATCGAATCTATTACCCTCTCAGATTTACCTGAGGGTGCAGCACTGAGTGCCGGCACAGATAATGGTGACGGTACATGGACATTGACATCAGAAGATTTAACTGATTTACAACTACAGGTACCACAAGGTGCAGAGGATTTTACTCTTAATGTCACTGCTACTTCCGTTGATGGTACTTCAACTGCTACTAGCATTCCTGTCAGTGCGGAGGTAGTGATAGATTCTGTCTCAAATGCTCCAACAGTTGATGCAATGGAGCCGTCAAACGATACAACACCACTGATAAGCGGGCATGGTGATGCTGGAAGTACAATCACAATAGCAGATACGGATGGTGCCCAAATAGGTACTACAACTGTTGCCGAGGATGGTAGATGGAGTTATGAGTTTACTGCACCGCTTAGTGATGATACAACCATTAGTGTCACAGCAACAGACAGTGTAGGTAATGTATCTGATGCAACTGCGTTTGTCGTTCCTATTAATCTTGACCCTACGGCAAACAATGATAGTGCAACAACGGATGAAGATAGTTTTGTAGTTGTTGATGCATTGGCAAATGACAGTGATAGAGACGGAGACAACTTGTCTATTACGAAGATAGATGGTCAAGATGTCACTAATGGAGCAGCTGCGAATATAACAGATGTAAGTGGAAATACTCTAGGAACAGCATCTTTAGATAATGAAGGAAAAATTCTCTTTACTCCAAGCGAACATCTTCAAGAGATGAATGACGGTGAAGCACAAGATGTAACATTTGACTATACTGTCAGTGATGGAAATGGTGCAACTGATACAGCGAGCGTAACTGTAAATGTAACTGGAAGTAATGATAATGTAGCTCCAGATGCAGTTGATGATGTTGGTGGCAGCAGTAGTGCTGGTGAAGTACTTGTAACAGAGAACTTTGAAGATGGTGCTGAGGGATGGAGTGACAATACCGTTACTCAAACAGATGGAACTGCTACAAACTTTTTAGGAAGATTTGGCGGCACAGATGGAGAAGAAGGCGTTTCAAAAACTTTTGATTTTGGAGTTGAACATGCTGGAGAGACAGTACAAATAGATTTTGATATGTATGAGATTGATAGTTGGGATGATGAGCAGTTTAAGGTCTTTACTAATGGTCAAGAAGTTTCAAGTGATTATATGTCTCATTATGGAAGAACTTGGAGTCATCATGCTACAGATGAAGAAGATGGTGGAACAGAAATTGACAATGTTGGAAGTAGTGGACATTTTTGGCAAGATCATGATGAAGTACATCACTATACTATAGAAGCTACAGTAGATGAGAGCGGACAAGTGAAACTTGGCTTTGGTTCTACATTAAATCAAAATATTAGTGATGAATCTTGGGGTATTGACAATGTTACTATAACTGCCGGTTCAGACTGGAGTGGCGGTGGAATTATAACTGATGAAGATACATCAGTCGTAATAGATGCAAATGAGTTACTTGCAAATGATACAGATGCAGATGGTGATACTTTAACTATAACAAAAGTAAGTGCAACTGATGATACTCATGGAGTTGTAAATATAGATGATAATGGTAATGTCGTATTTACTCCGGATGCAGATTATAAGGGGCCTGCATCATTTGAATATACAGTGAGTGATGGTAGAGGAGGAACCGATACGGCGACTGTAAACGTAAATGTAGATGCCAAACCTCAGATAATAGATATGGAAGCTATGAGAGAGCAGGGAATCGTGCAAAATGATGACGGAACTTTTTCAAAACCTATTTATGAAGATACTGCAAAACTTATGAAAACAGAAACCATTGAGGTTGGTAAAGCTGAGCATATCCGTCTTGATGATGCACCTGAACATGGTACTATTGAGGTTCAAGGCAGCGATGGCTCATGGTCACAGATGCAGGTCGGCCAAGAGTATGATGCTGATGTTGCCGTTCGATTTACTCCGGATGAGAGTGCTCTTGAAGCAACAAAAGATGTAAAAATAGGTACTTTTGGTGAACATGAGGGTACACGAAGCTTTACCGGTCATGCTGATGTAAGTGACTGGGGAGATGTAAGTCATGATGGAAAAAGTGCTGTTTTTACTGACGGTGGATTAACGGTAACAACTACGGTTATGGAGCATGGTGAAGAACAAAAACTTGGAGCTTACAACAAATCTGGTAATTCTGTTGGCTCCGGTATTGGAGACAAAGATGCCTCAGGTTTAAGCAGTGGAGAGACACTGGTTGTAAAAATGGAGGGTGAAGATGTTAATCAGGTCTCTTTTACTCTTGATGGACTCGGTAGTTATTTTGATGAAAAAAGTCGTCATGCAACAGAGGTAAAAATCACTGCGTTTGATAAAGATGGAAATGAGATAGATACACAAGGAGGATACAGAGAATCCGGAAAGTATGTGGATGAGTATACTTTTACTACAAATGTTCCTGTTGATCATTTTGAGGTAACGACAAGTGGAAGTAACGGAAACTATGTTGTACAAAATATGACACTCTCTCATACTGTTGTTGATGATGCTACATTTACTGCAATTGCAAAAGATGGTACAGAGTTGAGTCTGCAGAGTGATATAAATATTGAACAAGGCATGGATACTACAAATATCACAAACCTTTTACCAGTTTCTGATGAGCCAATGACACGAGAAGTACAAGTTGTAGACACAGATGCAATGGCGGCAAAAGATGCCGTTTTAATTGATGGACACTGGGTAGTACAAACTGGAAGTGAAACAGTGGAACCACCAATGAAAGAGTTGGATTCCAATGATACTTTTGAAAGAGGAAGAGAGTTCTTTGGTGAGGATGCGGGACATGGTGGAGTAGAGCATGATATAAGAGATGCTATTCACGAAGAGAAAGGACATCATGGCAAAGAGGAACATATCAAATTTGATAAACATGACCTAAGCGATAACCAGACTAAGGAAGAATCCAGTGATCATGATGACAAAGAGGATCATAACAGTGATAATTCTATTGATGGAGGAGAAGGTTTTGACACTTTAATTGCTTCAGATAATCATATGAATATTGATTTAAGCGCTCTTGATGATAAAGTTTCAAATATTGAGTCAATTAATTTAAATGATGGGGAGAATCAACTTGGTGATATTAAATTGGAAGATGTTATTAGTATTACAGATGATGATAATCTTTTACGTATTGAGGGTGGAGAAAGCGATAATGTAGAATTAAACACGGAAGGTGCGGATGCTCAATGGACATTAGGTGACTTTAAAACAGATGCTGAGACCGGTGCTTCATATCAAGAGTATATTGGCGGGGAGGGAGATGATACTGTGACTTTAGAAATCAGTACAAATATACATGTTGATGAGAGTTGATAGCAACTCTCTTTAGTATGGCTCCACTTACAAAAAGCTTTTGGTGCCACCCTTGTCATACATATCTTTGTATCTGAAGGTGATAAGATTTTGCATAATTGCAAAGAGGACAATGAAGTTTAAAAAACTGCTGCCTCCATAGCTAAACATCGGAAGGGGAACACCGACAACGGGGGCGTAGCCTATGGTCATTGAGATATTGACCCCCATATAGATAAATATCATAAACGCGATGGAAACTGTCACGACCTTTATAAAGTAGTCTTTGTTAAAGATACTTAAACTTAAAAGGTGCAGTATCAGAAGAGCATAGATAGTGATAAGTGCAAGCGCTCCCAAAAATCCGGTTCTCTCAACAACAAAGGCAAAGATAAAGTCACTTGTAGCGATAGGCAGAAATTTCATCTGCGTTTGGGTTGCATCATCTTTCTCTTTTCCACTCCAACCACCCGAACCGATGGCAATGATGGACTGCTGTACATGGTAGGAAGGCTTTTCACTTAAAAAGTCCGTAATCCTCTCTCTTTGGTAATCATGGAGTAAAAATTTGTAAGCAATGGGCGAAAAAAGCAAAATAAAAGTAGCAATGGTTGCTAAGATCTTCCAGTAAATTCCCACATAAAAAAGTACACCAAATCCTATAAGCAGCAGTACCATAGCAGTACCAAGGTCAGGCTCTTTTGCTATAAGAAGAAAGGGAATTATGATGTAGAGACTAATCTTTAAAAACTCTTTGAGTCTATACCCATGCGGGGGAGGAGGGTTTTTGTTGATAAGATATGCCAGCATCAAAATCAGTGCCGGTTTGACAAATTCCGAGGGCTGCATGGTTGCGTTTATAAAGGGGATGTCTATCCATCTCTGTGCGCCCAAACGAGAGTGACCAAAAAACTCAACAGCAAGCAAAAGAGCAATGTTCGCCCAGTATATAAATGGAATCATCCAGCTCATACGGCGGATAGGAAGAAAAAAGATAATAATAAATGTAACGAAAGCAACACCGACATATGCCATCTGTTTTTGTGCGAGTGCAGGAACAGCTTCACCTATGAGCCAGTTAGACATAACTACAAGAGGAATGATAAGAATGATAGAAAGAAAGTCAAATTGTGATAAAATACTCTTATCAAATCTCCACAAGTTTATATCTCCAGATTAAATTAGTATGATTGTAACATAAAGGTAACAAAGAATGATAAACACACAAGAGTATACAGCTACACAACCCGAACGATTAGACACGTTCTTAACAGCGCAGATAGGACAGACCCGTTCTCAGATCGCAGCACTTATCAAGCGTGAATGTGTTTTTGTCGATGGCAAAAAAGTTGCACGTCCGGGTGTGAAACTCAAAATAGGACAGCATGTAAAAGTTGAGTTTCCAGAGGCAAAAGAGCAAAAGGCTCTTGATGTTGATTTTGATGTAGAGATTCTTTATGAAGATGATGATGTTTTGGTGATAAACAAGCCAAGTGGAGTAACAGTGCATCCTGCACCGAGTGTAAAAGAGGCAACTTTGGTTGATTGGCTCAAACATAAAGGCATAAGACTCTCAACCATCAGCGGAGAGGAGCGTCACGGGATTGTGCATCGTTTGGACAAAGGTACAAGCGGAACAATGGTCGTTGCAAAGAATAATGAAGCACATGAATTTCTCTCAAAACAGCTGCAAGATAAGAGTATGGGACGTTACTACATCGCAGTCGTTACCCCTCCGTTAAAAGAAGATGTTACAATAATCGAATCAAATATCGGTCGTAGTTCACACAACCGTTTGAAGATGGCATGTGGTCTTGAACATGGAAAATATGCTAAAACGATGTTTAAACATTTGGCCTTGAGCGGTGATGAGAAAACACAGCTTATTGCCTGTAAACTTTTTACCGGAAGAACACATCAGATACGTGTGCATTTAGAGAGTATGAACCGTCATATTTTAGGTGACCATATCTACGGATTGAGCCCTAAAACAGAGAAGGCGGAACGTATTTTGCTACATGCTTATCTAATATATTTTATCCATCCAACGACACAAGAGAAGCTCTTTTTTAAAGCTGATTTTGATAAAATAATGAACGAAACAATAATAAATAAATTTGATACGGAGATTTTGAATGAAGTTATCGACACTGAGTATATTATGCACGGCTTCACTACTACTGCTTAGTGGTTGTGTCTCACCAGAACCAGAGCAACAAGATAAAGCTGTTATTGACTCTACGTTGCCTCTTATAACTTTAACAAAGAATGGAATCATACGGGATATGAAAACTGTTGCGTTTGAGTGGAAGAGCATTCAAGACCCTCGTGTAAACGCAGTCTATGTCTATAAGAGAGATTTTTCAAATAAAGATTCAAAAAAATTGGACTATTTGACAACTATTGACAATAGATTTCAGACACATTTTGTAGATAGTACAAATCATCCTGATGGTAAGTACAGCTATGCATTTAGAGTTATTTCAAAAGATGCAAAAGGGGAGCTAAGCAGAGTCTATACTGTAAATACTCTGCCTGTTTTACAATCTGTCGCATGGATTCACTCTATTGCCGGTCTGCCTAGAATGGCAAAAATCATCTGGAGACCACATTCAAGTGAGAGAGTAAATCGCTATATCATCGAGAGAAAGACATATGATGATGAAAAATGGCAGGAGATAGAGACTTTAGAGGGGAGATTAAACGCAGAGTATATTGATGCAGATCTAAAAGACAATCATGTCTATCTTTACCGTGTGAGAGTTGAGACTTTTGATGATATTGTCTCTACTCCTTCTGAAATTGTAAAAGCAGTTACCAAAGCACTGCCGACAAGTGTAAGAGAGATAAGTGTAACAAAAAACCTACCAAAAAAGATCCTTATTAGATGGAACAAGTCTGATGCAAAAGATTTTGCAAGATACTATCTCTACAGAAGTGAAACAAAAGACGGAAGCTATGAACTTATTGCAAAGCTCTATAATAATAGATTTGAGGATGATATCGAGGAAGACGGCAAGGCCTATTTCTACAGAGTAAGTGTAGTTGATAAAGATGGTCTTGAGAGTGAAAATGATAAACATACAGTAATGGGTATGACACTGCCAAAACCAAAAGCGCCTACAGTTGTAGAAGCAATAGAGCAAAATAATCAGATAAAAATTACTTGGAACAAGAACGATGCAAGAGTAAAATACTATAGAGTTGTGCGAACACAAAAAGATGGCTGGTTTAAAGAAGATGTCAAAAAATATGATCATATTACAGGAACTGTGTTTGTAGATGAAAATGTTAAGCCTGACACTGCGTATACCTACACACTTTATGGTGTCGATGCAAACGGTATCGTCTCTGAGCCAAGTACGGAAGTAAAAGTACTTACAAAAGAGTCAAATACAATTATAGATGCTCCAAAAGAAAAAACAGTAGAAAAAGAGGTGAAACCTGAGCCTGTAGAAGTACAAAAAAGTTCTCAAACGCAAGAGGTTATCTCTCCTGTTCAAGATTTAGATTTAAACGAGATTTAATGCCACATTTACACATAAAAGAGTTCAAAGAGATAGAACTGCCTGCAGTTTATGACGATGTCAGGTTTAATTTTATTGCCAAAAATGTAAACCACAGTGATGAGAAACTTATCTCAACCAGTTTTGATGGGGAGGATTTTTTTCTTTTAGTAAAAGAGGAAGAGAAGAGAAGTTTGCTCAAGACTGACAAGCTCACACGTCCTGCTTCCATTCATAATGTTCATCGTGCACTTTTGGCATATGCCAAGCTTGCAGACTTGGAGATAATAGCTTCAAATGTACCTGAAGTAAAGAAAAACATTCATCTTCAAGAGGAGACGGCTCTTAAGAAGATCGACTACTTTGCAAACAGTTTTCCTACAGACAAAGAGGTGCGTATCGAGGTTGGGTTTGGTTCTGGAAGACATCTTCTGCATCAAGCTGCCAATAATCCTGATGTACTCTTTATAGGGATTGAGATTCACCGTCCTTCTATCGAGCAGGTTTTAAAACAGAGTGTTATTCAAAAACTCGATAATCTGCTTGTTCTTGATTATGATGCAAGACTCTTTATGGAACTTGTCCCGTCTAACATTGTCGGTGCAATATATGTGCACTTTCCTGTACCATGGGATAAAAAGCCCCATCGCAGAGTCATTTCAACTTCATTTATCGAAGAAGCTCGACGTGTTCTAAAGGTAGGCGGAACGCTAGAGCTTAGAACCGACAGTGAAAATTACTATGCTTACTCGTATGAGACTTTCATTGCGTTTAACAAAACAACTCTGCATATCAACAAAAACAGAGATATAGCAGTGAGCTCTAAGTATGAAGATAGATGGAAGAAGATGGAGAAAAACATCTATGATGTAACGATGATCAATGATGAACTCTCTGATGCGCTTGAGATAAACGGGGATTTTACTTTCTTAGAGTGTAAACTCAGTTATGAAGAGATAATTGCACTCAACGACAAAACATTTAAATTTGATGATGGTTTTATCCATGTTGAGAGGGTTTACAAAACAAAAGAGGGTGCAATGCTTCGCCTCTCCATGGGTAGTTTTGACAGACCGGAACATCTCTATCTTGTTATTGAAAATGGTATGGCACGTTATTATCCGGAGTTGCCTCTAAAATCAAAAGGCAATCTGCGGGCACACAAACATTTAAATGAGGTTTTAAATGGATAAAGTAATCATCGCAAAAAATCTATCGCTTGCCTATTCTAACGATGATACTATCATAAACAAAGCGAATTTTTCAGTTGATACGGGTAGTTTTATATTTATCACCGGAGCAAGTGGTAGCGGTAAATCTACACTGCTTAAATCACTCTACGGAGCACTAAAACCTATAGAGGGAAGTTTAGTTGTGGGTGGCGTGGAGCTCAAAGGTGTAAGCAGTAAAAAACTGAACTTTTTACGAAAACATCTCGGTATCGTCTTTCAAGATTATAAACTTGTAAAAGAGTGGACAATAGAGAAGAACATCATGCTTCCGCTTATCATTAACGGATATGAAAAGAGCGTAACACAAAATCAGGTAGATTCTCTGCTAAAACATGTACGCTTGCAGCATCAGGCAGGAAAATATCCCCAAGAACTCAGCGGTGGTGAACAGCAGCGTGTTGCAATGGCGCGTGCATTGGCACATAATCCGACAATTATTTTGGCAGATGAGCCGACGGGAAATCTTGATGATTACTCTTCTCAGCTTATCTGGAATCTTCTTGAAGGTGCAAATGAGCAGCTTGAGACGACCATTATTGTTGTGACGCACCATATTCCCGAGACGATGAAGGTTGAGTATAAGCATTATCACATAGAGTTTGGAGCTATTCGTGAAGTCATTTAAAAATCACCTCTCTTTAGTTATTGCTCTTGTGAGCATCCTTTTTTCCATTCAGGTCTTCAATATCGTAGACCGATCCATTGATGCATATAAACAGAAGTTGACCAATAACTATTCACTTGTTATTGTAAGTCAGGATAAGCTTCAGGCAAAAGAGTTAAAAGGTAAAATAGCTGCTATTGCGGATGTGATCCAACTCTCTCCTGAGAATGTAATTAAAAAGCTCAATACAAAAATCAGCAAAAACAACATTGAACTCTTAAAAGCGACACTGCCAAAGTTTTACAAATTAAAACTGAGCAAATATCCTAGTCCGGATGAGATTAAAAAGATAACAAAACAGCTTTTAAAGATAAAATCTATCACCAAGGTTGAGAGTTTTTCAGCGACACACGATACGATATACAATCTTTTACTGCTTTTTAAAACAGTTATCTCTGTTCTTGCCTTTGCAATTTTGATCGTGACGATACTGTTAATATTTAAAGAGCTTCGTATATGGCAGTTTAAACATAATGAACGTATGAGTATTATGAGCCTTTTTGGTGCACCGACATGGCTGCGTTCAGCTGTGTTGTTTCGTCTGGCTATTGTAGATGCACTTATAGCTTCTCTTGTTAGTTTTGTAATTTTTTCCTATATTTCCTCAAGTAGCTGGGTAAGTGAGCAGCTTGGGACTATTGGGATTACTATTGTTGTCTTTGACAAGGTAAATGATTTTGTAACTGCTTTGGCAGTCTCTGTTGTTCTCTCTGTAATGCTGGCGACATTTATAGTTTTGGGTCATAAAGAAGAGGTATAATGAGAGAGATATTTTTTGTTTTACTTTTTGTGGTCAGTGCTGCGTTTGGTGGGACAAATATTGATAAAAAGATCAACAAAACCAATTCACAGCTCCATTCATATAAGAAAAATTATGTCAATATCAACAAAAAACTCAAAGAGACCGCAAAAGCGATTTTAGAGCAAAAAAGAGAGTTGAGAAAACAGATAAAATATCTTGAAAAACTTAAAGCGGAACTTGCAACAAAAGAGTCAAGTTATGAAGAGAACAGAGCCCAACTCAGACTTCTTAGAAAATCCCAAAGTGCACTGAAAGCAAAGCAGGAGAAGATAGAAGAGAGATTGGTCTTTTTTATCGCAAAAAGTGTCTCTTTGTCTGTTGTTTTGGAAGAAAAATATATAGAAAATGAAGAGTCGCTTATAGAGGTTGAAATTTTAAAAACAATGTTGAAGTCTTCTCAGAATGAAGTCAAAAAGCTTAACAGTGTTTTTTATGAGAATGAGAAAAAAGTGACCCTTCTTAATAATTATGCCAATACGCTTCACTCAAGTATAACGCAGATAGAGAGTAAAAGAAAAAAACTGATAAAAGTAACAAAAGCAAATAAACGTGCTTTGGCTAAACTAAAAAAAGAGAAAGCTTCTTATACCAGAGAGTTAAAGAGAGTTATAAAGAGACAAAATGCTCTGAAAAATACACTTGAAAAACTTAACATCGTAAAAAGAGATGCGATAGAAAAAGAGCGTCAAAGAAAAGAGAGAGAAGAGGCTTTTGCAAAACAAAAAATTAATCTTGATGAAAATCTTCCAAAAGTCAAACAGCACGGGAACAGTTATCAGCGTGTAAAAACAATCAGATACAAAGGTCCAAAGACAATAGCACCGCTTGATAGATACAGTATTGTTAAAAAATATGGTCCATATACTGATCCTATTTATGGAATTAAAATTTTTAACGAGTCTATATCTCTTCGTCCAAAATCACCAAACGCAAAAGTAAAAAATGTAATGAACGGTAAAGTGATATATGCGGACAATACTGCAGTTCTTGATAATATTGTTATTGTTGAGCATAAAAACGGACTACATACAATTTATGCAAATCTGTTACAAATTGCACCAAATATAAGAAAAGGTAAAAAGATCAGACGGGGCGCTGTAATAGGGCGCGTAAGAGATGAACTTGTTTTTGAAGTAACCCAAAAGAGCTATCATATTAACCCTATACGTTTATTTAAATAGTTTTTGATATAATTGCAAAAATAAAAAAACAGAGAACATAATATGAAATTTATTCAAACTCGCGGTGTTGATACAAACAGAGCAGAAAAAGTAACTTTTTCTGAAGCAATACTCAGTCCTATAGCATCTTTTGGCGGTCTTTATGTGCCAGAAACACTTCCTGATTTGGGAAAAGAATTTTTAGCAAAACATCTGAACTCTTCTTATAAAGAGTTGGCAAAAGATATGCTTTCTCGTTTTGAGATTGATATTGAGGGAGCTGTTATTGATGAGGCTTTATCTCTATATGATAACTTTGATGATAGTAATAATCCTGTACCTGTTGTAAAAGTAAAAGAGAATCTCTATATCAGTGAACTCTACCATGGTCCGACCCGTGCTTTTAAAGATATGGCACTACAGCCTTTTGGTGTAGTCCTCTCATCAATCGCACAACGACTCAACGAGAACTATCTTATCTTGGCTGCAACAAGTGGTGATACAGGTCCCGCGGCATTAGAGACATTTAAAAACAGAAAAAATGTAAAAGTAGCATGTATGTATCCTGATGGCGGAACAAGTGATGTACAGCGTCTGCAAATGGTTACAGAAGATGCACCTAATTTGAAAGTTATTGGTATTCGGGGTGTATTTGATGATGCACAAAGTGCACTCAAACGTCTCTTAGCATCAGAAAGCTTTAAAGAAGCACTTGCCCAAAAAGATACAAAGCTCTCAGCTGCAAACTCTGTAAACTTTGGTCGTATTATTTTTCAAATCATCTATCATATCCACTCCTATTTGGAACTTGTGCGTCAAAATGCGATCACAATGGGTGAGAAGGTCTACCTCAATGTTCCAAGTGGAAACTTTGGAAATGCTCTTGGTGGTTACTATGCATGGAAAATGGGACTGCCTGTTGAGAAGATCATTATCTCATCAAATGAGAACAATGTCTTGACAAAGCTTATCCGTGAGGGTAAATATGACATTAGAGAGTGTGAAGTTGTCGGAACAACATCTCCTGCGATGGATATTTTAAAATCATCAAATGTCGAGAGAGTTCTTTATGATCTTTTTGGTCAGGAGAGAACAAAAGAGCTGATGCTTGAACTTGAAGATAAAAATGTTTATGAGCTAAACGCAGTGGAGTTGGCAAAACTGCGTGAGTGTTTTGATGCTGACTTTTGTACTGGTGAAGAGGGTAAAAGATATATTAAAAATATATTTGAAGAGGAACATTATCTGATGGACCCGCATACTGCTACATGTATGAAATCGTATGAGACGTGTTCTAAGCCTGAGATTAAAACTATCGCCTACTCGACTGCGGAGTGGACAAAATTTTCACCCGTAATTGCCAATGCCCTTACAGGTGAAGAAGATGCAGAGGATATTACCGCTTTAAAATCTATCTCAAAAGTAGCAGGACTTCAGATTCCAGCTACGATAAATGAGCTTTTCACTAAAGAGATAGCACAAAAAACAATTATAGAAAAAGAAGATATTGAAAAAGAGATACTAAAGTTTTTATAACTTTAGCATCTTATTTTAGTCGCTCCTCAAGAGGAGCATCTTCTGGCATAAGTCCATATTTTGCCAAGTCTATTTTAATCTCTTTGGCTTTATCTTTTAGTATCTTTTGAATGACTGGATTTCTATCCATTTTAAATGTTTCTGTTCTTATGACATTTCCCTTTTTATCATAATATTTTTTGATACCCACTTTGTAGTTGTTTTTGTAGAAAACATCTGATATTTTATATCCATCTTCATCCCACTCTCTCATGACACCTTCACGTTTTCCATTGACATAGTTTACCTGAGAACCCAGAACACCGTTATCATAATACATTTTTTGTATACCGTCTTTTTGTCCATTAACATACTTAACGACAAGTTTTTCTTTTTTGTTATCATAGTATGATGTGTAGAGACCATTTTCTTGACCATCTGTGAAGTTAACCTTTGATTTCACTGTACCGGTGTCTGAGTACCAGATAGTTATACCGTTGCGTTTACAATTTTCATAAGTTGATTGTTGAGTATTGTCTTGTACAATGTACTTCTCTGGATTTGTACAAATAGGTCTCTTGTTCTGTGATGCATTTGCATAACTTATACAAAGTAGCAGGGCGACAGTGAATATAAGTTGTAATTTTTTCATATCAGTTATTCTCTCTTCTTTTGTAATTATAAAAAATTATTATAGCATTAAATAGTTGTGTTTGTGAGATATACTATGAAGTAACACTATCTAATATATTTGCATTAAGGCATGGCTAATCAACTCTAATGTAAAATGTCTCTATTAGGATAATTTATGAACGAATCAATTGAAGAAGAACTTAGAAAAAAGCGTGATATGCTTTACTATAACCAACTCGTAAGAGATGAACGTAAGAAAAGTGCTAAAAAACAGCAAAGAAAACGTAAAAAAAAGGTTAGTTTCGGTGCGCAAAAAGTTGACTTCAGAGATTTTATCTATGTGCCAGAAGAGTGGGCAGGATTGGCGTATGCGATATATGTTGTCGGTATTCCGTATCTAGCGGGAGCGATATTTCTCTTTTTGGTTATTGCAAGAGGGAGTTACGAGAACTTTAAACTTTTAGATATAAACGCTTTTCCTATTGTCTGGCTGATAGGTTATGAAATCGTTGCTGTTGTTATGCTTGTATGGATTTTGGTCTTATATCTTAAATATGATGACGGGGATGATGATTATTGATGTTTTGCAGCGGACTCTTTAGAGTTCGACTGCTTTTTGGTAAGCTTTTTGGACTGCGTTTATACACGCACTTCTAACATTTCCATCTTCTAAGGCGCCATAGCCTGCTGCTGTAGTTCCTCCAGGGCTCATTACCCCATCTTTTAAAAGAGCAGGGTGGGTTGTCTGTATAAGTTCTCCAAAACCGCTAAACAGTCCTCTCATTATCGCCATAGCATCATCACGCTTAAGACCTTGCTTGACTGCACCGTCTGCAAGTGCTTCTGCTACAAGTGCAAGATAGGCAGGACCGCTTCCTGCAAGAGCTGTAGCGATATCTATCTCTTTTTCACTTGCCAGCCATCGTGTCTCTCCTACTGCGTTTAAGAGTTCGAGTGCCTCTTCTTTAAACGCAGTATCCCCTGTGAGTGTTGTCATAGATTTTGAAACACTTGCAGCAAGATTTGGCATTGCACGTACTACTGCGTTTGTGTTGAGTTTAGATTTTATTTTTGCGATAGTCGTGCCGGCAAGCACTGAGTAGATGATTTTTGCTTTTCCTTGAAGTTTATCTGATATCTCATCTACATTTGCCGGTTTAACGCATAGTATTATACTTTTGTCACTCATGTCAAAACCATCTAAAAGATATTTTTGAATTGAAACACCAAGAGTGTCTTCAAACTTTTGCAGTTTCTCTAAATCTCTGCCGACAACTTCTAGTTTATAACTCTTTTTTAAGCCCTGTGCAATACTTAAAGCCATATTGCCATTTCCGATAAATGTTATAGTTTTCATAAAAGTCCTCAATATTTTTTAGACAGTATAACATATGTAAGATGTTAGTTATTTGTAGCTCTACTTAAATAATATTGATTGCGTCCCTCATTTTTTGCATAATACATAGCATCATCTGCATGTTTCGTTAACATGTTGGAATCATGGCAATCTTTTGGTGCAATTGCAATACCAACACTTAGAGTTACTGATAATGAGTGTTCATTAATTAAAAATGGTGCTTCCATGACGTGAAAGAATTTTTCCACTATTTTAATAACGTCATCTTCTGTGTGAAAGTCATTTATGATGACAGCAAATTCATCACCGCCTAGTCTGGCAAGGGTGTCAGAAGCTCTGATTTGGGCATTTAAACGCAGTGCGACTTCTTTAAGTACTGCATCCCCTAGTTCATGACCTAAAGTGTCGTTGATACTTTTAAATTTGTCTACGTCGATAAAACAGACAGCTATGTTGACTTCATTGCGTTGGGTCTGTTTTAGATACTGCATAAGTCTATCGTTAAAGAGGGCACGGTTTGGAATATCAGTGAGGTGATCATAGTTGGCCTGATATTTGAAATCCTCTTTTTGCTGTTCTACAATTTTTTTAAATTCACTGTTACGTTTTTCATAAGAGAGCATAAAAAAGAAGATAGAATAAAAAGGGATCATAGATACGAAAACTTCTTCAAAACTATAGTGCCATTTTTCTATGACAATAAGCCACATGGTTAATTGTGAAATGATAAAGATGATACTTCCTGCCACTGTACCTCTTAAAAAAAATGCGATAATCATCAGTGCAATAAACCATGATGTACCTACCAGTGGATTATGTGATGTGTAAAAGGAGGCAGCGGCTGCCAGATACGAGTAGAAAATGACAAAAATTATCAAGGGAGGAAAATATTTTTTTGATTTACGAGCTAAAAGAAAAGAGACTACCCCAAATAGAACATAGACTATATCTACAACTGCTTGCGGGTATTCCCCTCTGTTAATTCTTACAAAAGCCATAATCCCGACCATACCGGCATTAAAAATGAGCATAAGATTAAAAAGAATATATTTTAATTTTAGTTCATATTCATTTTCATCAAAATCATGCCCACCAGTTAATAAATAAAACCAATTCATAACAAAGTATAGTTGTTATCTACTTAAAATACTCTTTTTTTAGCTACTATTCATAAAGAGAGATAAAATAAATCTTATGAAATTTTATTTAATTTATCACTCTAAAATAATCTAAAGTGTGCTAGTATTAGAGTTTTAAATTTTCAAGAGAATACAGGTTTGGTAATGGAACATTTTTTGGCAGAAGCAAAGGCTTCGAGTAGGGTTTTGGGTAATTTAAGTGGCAGTGATAAAAATAGAATCCTAAGAGAGATGGCAAATGCCCTGCGAGCAAATACTATGGATTTGATGGAAGCAAATGCAATAGATATGCTTGAGGGTGAAAAAAACAGACTCTCTTCTGCTTTAATGGATAGACTTTTTCTTGATGAAGAACGTATTGAATCTATGGCTGTGGCTGTTGAAGAGATAGCAGCACTGAAAGAGCCTGTTGGACGTGTTCTTGATGGGTGGGTGACAGAAGATGGACTTAAAATAGAGAAGGTTTCTATTCCCATAGGAGTAATTGGCATTATCTATGAGTCTCGCCCAAATGTAACAAGTGATACAGCAGCGCTTTGCTTTAAGAGTTCAAATGTTTGTGTGCTAAAAGGCGGAAAAGAGGCAGAGTTCTCAAATAGAGCTATAGCCAAAGTTTTAAAAGCGGTTTTAGAAAATAACGACCTGCCGACCTCAATTATTTCGCTTATTCCGGATAGCTCTCGAGAAGGAGTTGCAAAACTTATTAAGATGGATAAGTATGTGGATTTGATTATTCCTCGCGGAGGAGCAGGACTTATTAAATATGTAAGTGAAAATGCAACGGTCAGTGTAGTCAAACATGATAAAGGGCAGTGCCATACCTACATAGATAAAGATGCAAATATGCAAAACGCTGTAAAAATAGCGATAAATGCAAAAGTACAAAGACCGGGTGTTTGTAATGCAATGGAGACACTTCTTGTTGATGAAGCAGTAGCTAAAGAGGCTCTGCCAAAACTGAAAGAGGCATTTGATGCAGCAGGAACAGAGTTAAAAGGGTGTTCTCAAACGCAGCAACTTATTGAAGTAGAAAATGCAACACAAGAAGATTATGACACTGAGTATCTGGCAAATATCTTAAATATAAAAGTTGTGAAGGGTGTTAATGGTGCCATAGAGCACATAGTGAAATTTGGCTCAGGTCATTCTGAAGCGATAATAACGGAAAATATCACAACAGCGGAAGAGTTCTTAAATAACATTGATGCCGCAGCAGTTTATGTAAATGCTTCTACGCGTTTTACAGATGGAGGTGCGTTTGGTTTTGGTGCAGAAGTTGGCATCAGTACAAACAAGCTTCATGCCCGAGGTCCAATGGGTATAGAGGGACTTACAACATACAAATATAAAATTTACGGAAAAGGGCAGACTAGATAATGCTATCAACTGAAATATTAAAAGATATAGGTGTTTTTGGACATCTCAATGAGAGAGAATTAAAACTACTGCTTTCAATTTCTAGACAAAGAAAATTTGAAGAGGGTGAGGTTCTTTTTTATGAAAAAGAGCAAGCAAAATACCTGACACTTGTTATGGATGGGATTGTGAAGATCTATAAGGTCGATCCAAAAAATAATGAAATCATCTTACACCGTTTTGTTCCCAATCATTTTGTGGCGGAGATGGCGGTTTTTGAAGGTTTGCCTTATCCCGCATCTGCTGCGTTTGAGACAGACGGCAGTGTCTTGGAAATTGATTTTGAAAAGTTTAAAGAGTACTTTTTTTCAAACCCTGAAATTACCCTGGAGCTTTTTAAATCCTTAACACAAAAGATAAAACATCTTGATAATGTTATTGCTCTTACCGTTGTTTTAGACTCAACAGCAAGGGTTGCAAAATACATTTGTGAAAATGATGAAGCGTTGGAGATGAAACACAATAAATTAGCACAGTATCTGCATATAACTCCAGAGACCCTCTCCCGTATCTTTAAAAAATTTAGTAAACTCGGGTTTATTGAAAAAAATAAAAGTGCATATAAAATATTAGACAAGGAGTCTTTAGAGATTCTGTTTGAGTAATATTCATTATCATTATTGACCTATATCAACACTATTTTTCTTTTTCTTGATTACAATCATAAAATATTAATACAAAAGGATTGAAAATGTCATATATTCCAAGTGATGCACAAAAGATAGCAGTTGAAGGTGCTACAGTTGATTTTTATAAATTAGAAAAAGATGGACAAAGTACATACTATTTTGATACATCAAAAGAGGGTCCTCCTCATCCGATGGTAAATGCAATGGCAGGTTTGGGGATGATAAAAGGGACTGATGATACCCTTGTAATGATAAATCATAAAGCACCGGGCGGACTTTTCGCAAAACTTGAAGACGACGTACAATATACTACAGAAGATATAGATGGTGGTTTGGTCAAAGTTGTTTTCTCTTATAACTCAAACGCAGCATCAGAATCTGATTTATCACAAACTAGTTGCGGTGATTGAGATTAGTTAATGTTTAAAATATCTCAAGATTTTGCCCCTCCATTTAAACTTATAGCTCCCTTTTTTATATTGGGGAGTCTATTTTATCTATTCTCTTCTTTATATATTTTTTCATTTGATGTAGGTGAGCTCTCTTTTAGTAATCCAAAAGTTATAAGTTTTACACATCTGTTTCTACTTGGTTTTGTAATGATGATAATCTTTGGTGCTATGGCACAGCTTGTACCTGTAGTCCTTGAAGTAGGGCATTTTGGTGTAGAGCTTTTTTATGCTATTTGGCCTTTATTGCTTATCGGAACGCTTTTAATGGTATTTGGATTCTCATATTCCAGTGCACTTCTTCCATACGGCGGAGTTGTTGTTTTGATTTCGATGATGATATTTGTTACAGAGATATTTTTAACTATAGCAAAGGTGAAAAAACTGACACTTGTGATGAGCAGTGTTTTAATTTCAAATACGTTTTTATTTTTTGGGATAATTTTTGGGCTTTTAATGGCACTCTCGTACGCAGGAACAATATCACTTGATATCACTGCACTGTTAAAAGCTCATGTCTTTTCGGTACTTGGCGGATATATTTCTATTACGATTATGGGACTTTCTATAGTTCTAGTGCCTATGTTCACACTCTCTCACAGCTTTTCGTTAAGACCGTTGGAGATATCTATCTCTTTGATGAGTGTGACTATTGTATTAGCGATTATCGCTTCACTCTTCCATTTGGATATATTGGCATTTGTTGCAGATTTTTTAGCAGTTGTTGCGATGTTGGTGTATGCATATCTGATATTTATTATCTATAAAATCAGACCAAGAAAAGAGAATGATATCTATGCAATCTCACTGATATTTTCATATTCATCTTTGATTTTCTCTGTTCTGCTGGCTATAGTGTACTTTGTAGCAGAGAAAGAGAGTTTTCTCTTGGCATCGATGTGGCTTCTGTTCTTTGGATTTTTTGGATTTCTAATCACTGGACATATATATAAAATTATTCCATTTTTAGTTTGGTTTGAAAAATTTTCTCCCCTGGTCGGCAAGCAAAAAGTTCCAATGCTTGCAGATATGGTTCCATACAAAAGTTCTCAGGCACAGTTTGTTTTTTGTGCTTTAGGTGTGATTATTGTAGCTATTGCAATCATCATTCAAAGCAATGCACTCATAGGTGCGGGCGCCTCTTTCCTAGTAATGGGTGCTTTGGCATTTATACGCAGTGTGTTATATATGATAAATTTTAAATAAAAGGATATATAAATGGCAATGTATACAAAAGATGAAATATTTCAAGCTATCTCTACAGTAATTGATCCAGAAGTTGGGTTTAACCTTGTCGAGATGGGTCTTATTTATGATGCAAGCAGTGATGATGAGGGAAATGTGAAAGTTACCATGACTCTCTCAACAAGAGCATGTCCACTGCATCAGATGATTCTTCAATGGGTCAAGGAGGCGGTTGAAAAACTTCCAAATGTAAAAGAGGTTGATGTTGAAGTAGTATGGGAGCCGGAGTGGAATATATCTATGGCTGATGATAATGTGAAAAAAGCATTGGGAGCTTAACTCTCCCTCTCGCTTCTATTTGTGATTTTTGTGTGCCAAATAACTGCTTTTTATTTTTATGAGTTCATAAAGTGATACTTTTGGCATCGCTTTTTCTATGAGTTCGTCAGTATCTTGATACTTCCCTTTCATCATTTTAATCTCATTGTAGGCTTTTGGTTTTACCTCATTTGTAGCTATAGAGATAGCACCAGCCCAGATAAGTACGATAGCCACCCATACAATCTTTTTAGCACCGGCATATACACCGACAAAATGAAATATAATCGTAATAATTATCCCAATACTCAGTAAAAGTGTTAGACTCATAATTCTATTTTTTCTCCTTGTGGTTGGATTGTAATATTTGCATCTTCAAACATCTTGTCACCGAAATCCTTTACGCCAAGAGTTCCTAAAAGCATCAAAATAATAACTAAAAACAAGAACAGAAGAGCCATGCCATATCTTTTAAGGCTATTTAACATAAAAAAGTTCCTTTTTAAAGATGGTAAACGCAGTAGATTTTTTATCCTCTATCCCGAGTTTTTTTGCCATTTTTGGATTTACAATATAGTATCCAAATTGTGCAACAACTTCATCATTGCTTTGAAGAGTTGTATCAAAGTGAATCACTCTGCTCTCTTTGGCCTGAAGTTGTGTATCTTGTAAAACCTGTGTTGCTATCCACGGAGGTGCAGGGTGCCCATTTTTACCGATAATACGAACAAACTTTACAGGAGTAAGTGCTGTTGTATTTGTACCTCTTTTAATAGTGATTTTTAATATCCCAAGACGTAATGGATGTAAAAGCAACGGATGATTTGCACTGTTATGAATGACAATGTTAAAACCACTGCTCTCTTTTTCTAGTTTTAAAGAGAGATATTCAGTGAGTATCTTTGGTTTGTGAATAGTTCCGCTAAAACCATGGTATCTGTGTGTTTTTGAGTTTTGAAGTGTCGTGAAACTTCCTGGAACCTTTGGCATATGACAGGTGATACAGTTCTCTTTCTCACTGTTTGGATGTTGTGTGATTTTGGAGGTACATACTTGTAGTTTATGTGCATTCTCTTTATGTGAGTGACATCCCATACAGACATCTCCATTGTAATAGAGTTCATTTGTAAAATCAATATCGTGATAAGGTGAGCCACTCTTTTGTGTTACAAAACCAAAAAGACTTTTTTGCATTTTATATTTTTTATCATTGCTGTTTTTCTCACTTTTGCGTGCAGAGTAGAGTGTGTGTTTGTCTTTTGTAATGATATTTGTATTTGATTTTGCATGTTTTTGTATGCTTTTTATATTATGGCAAGAGACACAAGAAACTCCTTCTCTCTGTGCTTTTGTATCCTTTGGCAGTGCCGGTGTCTCTCCTTTGTTAAGCTTAGTGATAAGCTCTTTATCATTTGGGGTATGACATTTTGCACAAGTATAAATTCCTTTTTTCTTTAGAGGATGCTTATCCCAGACTGCTTTATGAATCGGATCTGAGAATATGGAAGCTTTTTTATGTTGTGACTGATAGTATTCATTGTAGATAATAGGATGACATTTTTTACAAACCTGTGAAGATGTAAACTGGTCAAGTGCACTCAGGCTGCTGATGAGCAACAGCGATGTAAGTATGACTTTCATCTAGTGCTCTTTTTCTGTTTTTTCTTTTGCGGCGATCGGAGCATAGTCAACACATCTTGCTGTATGAAAATCTCTCTCAAAGTCAGGATTTTTGAAGTAGTCCCCATCAAGACGCCAACCAAGTTCTTTGGAAATCAGCACAGATTGTGAGATTGTCCGTCTCATTTTATTTTCACAGATAATAGTCTCACCATTGTTAAATATCTCTTTAACACCATCAATACGCGTGCTCGTCACATAGTAGTGCAGCCCTATCATAATGGCAAAGATCGCAAAAACTCCTGTCATTCCCTTTTTAAAAGCACCTTTTGGCATAAAATCTCTTGTCGTTACAAAAGCTGTAACTAGCAAGAAAAAAAGCATTATGATTATATATGGAATTTCCAGTTCAAAAAATCTATCCATTGTATCTCTCCTCCCACTCTTTAAATTTTGGTGTAAAATACTCTATGCGAACTTTTTTAAACTCACGTGATGAGTATAGCGGCATATGTGATTGTGATTCTATCTCTTGTGACATCTCTTCTATCATTGCGTTTGTCTCTTCTGTTGTTTTACCGTGAACCATGGTAAAGAGGTTATATGGCCAGTTTTCATATTTTGGACGCAGATAGCAGTGGCTTACTGCACTAAACGCAGCAGCTTTTTCACCAATGGCTTCTCCATTTTGTTCATCTACATCCCAGACAACCATTGCGTTTGCATTAAAACCTGCACGTCGATGGTTTAAGATAGAAGCAAATCTTCTCATAACACCGGCATCCTGCAACTCTTGCAAGATGGTAAAAAAAGTATCGTAGTCAATATCTAATTCGTCTACAAGTTCTTTAAATGGTTCACTTACAAACTTTATATCATGCTGTGCACGTGTAATGACTTCGTGATGCAGCGGAGTGAGGTCTATTTCTTTATGTACTACTTTTTTTACTTTCTCTTTTTTTTCATCTTTGCCGGTTGTATTGAGTTTTACATTGATTTTAAAAAGTTTAAGGGTTGGTAGCATGATGTAATCATCAGCTTCTGTAAGTCTTGCCAAAATATCTATGGTCTTATCAAGTCCAAGTTTGGAGTCAGGTGCAACTGCCATAGTAAACCAGATGTTAAATTCATGATTTCTTTCATAATTATGTGAAACACCAGGATGGGCATTGATGATAGCAACGGCATCATCTATCTTATCGGGAGTAATTCTAAACGCAACGAGTGATGATTTGTACCCCAAACGCTTTGTATCAAAAATAGCCGAAGTTTGACGTATGATATTTTCTTTTTTTTCATGTTGTAAAATTTCTAAAACTTCCTCTTCACTGATACCGAGCTCATTTGCGATTACCTCAAATGGTTTTGGTACGAGAGGAAATTTTTTTTGTATTCTTGATAAAATCTCTTGTTTCATAATGCTACTTTGTTTTGATTTTTTATTGTTTTGATTGTATCTATCTTTTTTTTATTTTCAATTGATGTGTATCAATAATATATTGTTATTATATACGATATTTTTCTACTCTAAAGTTAATATGATATGATTTTGGAAAAATAGATAAAGAAGTGGTAAATATGGGTTGTTTTTACAACTTTTATAAAGCCATATAATCAAAAAATCTTATTTATCAGGTAGATTTAAAAGCTCAGAACATAACCAAGCCCGTATTCTGTTTTAAGAATTTTGGCATTGTTCCCGTTATCTCCAATTTTTTTGCGTATGTTTTTTATATGATTGTCGAGTGAGCGGTTTGAACTAAGTGTCGAGAGTGTTTCAAGCAGCTCTTCTCTTAGGATTATTTTATTTTTATATTTAATTAAAAGTGAAAGTATCTCAAACTCGATTGTTGTGAGTGTAAGAGGAATACTTTTATAAAAAATTGTATTCTCTTTTATACTAAAAAGATGTTTTTCTTCTTGTGTTTTAATTGCACTGTGTTGACTGAGCTGGACCCAGATTCTTGCTTCGAGCTCTTCGAGATCAAGAGGTTTTACCATATAGTCGCGTGCACCATACTTAAAAGCAGTTACTTTTGATTTTGTGTCACTGTAAGCGCTGGTGACAATAATAGGCAGTGCAATGAAATTTTTGATGCTTTTTAGAACTTCTAGACCGTTGAAGTCAGGTAGGTTTATATCTAGAATTGCCACATCAAAATGATTTTGTTTGATAGAGATAATAGCTTCCGTTGCATTAAAAACAGAAGTAACATGAAATCCACATTCCCCCAAATAGTCATTAATAATTTCAGCAGCTAGTTCATCGTCTTCTATCAGTAATATTTTTTTTTCTTGCACACAATCCCTTTCTGTACAAATCTAACAAATTTTAATGTAATTATACTTATATTTTCATAATATAAATACAACTAAGAATAGTTGTTAGAAACTATTGTGTTAGTTCAGTAAGGATTTTACAAATTTTTTGTTTCTTAAAAGGTTTAGCAAGAAAGTAATCAAATAGGTTTTGATCTTCTTCTTTGCATATATCACCGGAAATATAGGCAAATTTTGTCTCTCTTTTTTGATTTTTAGTCTGTAGTTTATTGTACTCTCTAATCATTTCATTTCCGGAAAGTTTTGGCATATTTTGGTCACTATAGACGATGCAGTAAGGATTATTGTTAAAAACTGCTCTTGTTAAAAATTCTAATCCTTCTTGACCGTTTGAAGCTGTATCAATATCGCAATATTCGTCTTCAAGCATAGTCTTTAAAAGAGAGATGCTAATAGGGTCATCTTCTACAATGAGCACTTTAGGTATTTTTTCTTGATTAACAAAAGAGTAGAGTGCTTCACCAAAGTATGTATATTGTGAAATTATCATAGCATCTTGAATCTGTGAACTTTTAAGGGAGAGAAAATTTTCTTCAACTACAAGATGTTTGATCCTCTTTTGTTTAACATAAGAAAAAATACCATGTGTCAGTTTTTTTTCAAAGGTAATAAGGTGTGTTGTTTGAGGAGGGACAAGAGAGAGATTTGCAACTGCGTTTATATTATCTACATTCATGCCGACTTTCACAAAATAGCGTGCCATATGGTTTGCGACAAAAGAGTTTTCTTTATGCATGATAATGGTCATGACACTCTCTTTGTTTGTAAGTGTTTTAAATTTTACCGCATAGTCTGTAATATCCATCGGAAGATCAAAGTAGAATGTACTACCTTTATTTAGCTCACTATCTAAAAGTAGTCTCCCTCCAAGCTCTTTTACATAAGCTGCACAGATCGAAAGTCCTAAACCAGTTCCTCCGTAGAGTTCTTTTGTAGATTCTTCAGCTTGCTGGAACGCTTCAAAAATTTTTTCTTGTTTCTCTTTTGCTATGCCAATCCCTGTATCTTTCACAAAAATATGTAGTTTTCTCTCCTTGTGTTTGTATCTTACAGAAAACTCTATGGAACCATCTTGTGAAGTAAATTTACTCGCATTGCTAATTAGGTTCATAATAACCCTCTTAATTTTCATATTTTCAAGTATGATCTCTTTTGGCAGGAGTGGATCTATAAAAATATTATATTGAATATTTTTTTTGGACATATTTGCTGAAAATATTTCTGCTATATCTGAGAAAAATTTTACTGTATTAGTAGATTTTGGCTTAGAAGATACCATAGGCTCTGTTTTTTTTGAAACACCATCAAGAATTGAAGTTGTAAGTTCATTGATGAGATGTGCGCTCTCTTTTGCATGTTTGACATACTCTTTTAGTCTTGTATCTTGAATCTGCTCTTGTAAAATTTCTAAAAAACCGTAGAGTCCATTTGCCGGTGTACGGATATCATGTACTATGTTTGAGATAGAGTCAATCATTATTTGCGGTACTTAAGCCATTTTCGCATAGAAAGTTTCAGTTTTGGATTTTGTAGATGTTTAATCTCTTGTTTTACTTGTATGATTTGTTCTTTCAAGTCTAGGATATCAGGCATCTATTGTTTCCTTTTTGATAAATTTAACGTGATTATATTCAAGCAAACTGTATATAATTACATTAAAATCTGTAGAATCTGTTATTTTGTATAGTTCCCTTTTTTTATTTTAACTTGATATGTATCAATAAAATATTGTGATTACATACGATATTCTTATACTCTAAAGTTAATATGATATGATTTTGGAAAAATAGGTAAATAAGAGGTAAATATGGGATATTTTCCAGCTTTTTTAAAGCTTGACAATAAAAAAATCTTATTAGTCGGTGGTGGAAACATAGCGTATGAGAAGCTGGTGCATCTGTTAGATTTTACAAATGAGATAGATATCGTGGCAAAAGAGCTTTCAGAGGAGATGATGCAAAAGGTAGATGAGCTGCGTTTGAACTATGAAAGGAGAGCATATCATGAAGGTGATATAGCTGAGTATGCTATCGTAATCGTAGCGGTTGATGATATCATGCTGCAGGGAGAGATTTTTGAAGAGTCAAAAGAGTATAAATGCTTATGTAATGCAGTTGATTCTGTAGATTATTGTGATTTTATCTTTCCTTCATATATAAAACAGGATGATTTGACAATTGCAGTATCAACTTCGGGTGCTTCTCCTGCAATGGCGAAGCATCTGAGACGCTATTTGCAAAATCTTATACCTGTAAGTATAGGAGCGTTTTTAAAAGAGATGCGGGATTTGCGTAAAAGTTTGCCAAAGGGCAAAGAGAGAATGAAAATGCTTGATGAAAAAGCAAAAAAATATATTGAGAGTTGGAGTAGATAATGAGTATTAAAAAAGGATTCTTTCTAGGATTATTATTTGCATTTTTTGCATTAGGATTTTTTGCTATTCAAAAAGCAACACCAGATGCAAAAGCAGATAGGATTTACAAAGAGATAAAGATCTATAGTCCTTATAAGTTTGAAAAACGAATGGGTGGATTGACTATAATTAATACAAGAACAGGTGAAAAAGAGAAGCCAAACGCAGCAGATGCTTTGTATAGAATGGATGATCTGGATAAACAGTGGGGTAAAAAACATCTGCAGGTTGTTGCAAATGAGTTGCTTGTATTAGGTGACAATAACCAGACAGTTACTAAAATTTTTATAGAGACTCAAGAAGAGAGAGCGTGGTTGCATAAGTTTTTTGGAATCTAAATATGTCTCAAAAAGTTGTTTTTCTGACAGGGGCATCATCAGGAATGGGACGTGCAACTCTGGAGCATTTACTCTCTAAGGGATTTAGAGTATATGCTTCATCTCGAGATACCTCTAAGTTTTCAGAGATAAAAGATAAGAATTTTACTCCTCTTTTTGTTGATTTGGCTTCTCAGCAAAGTATTGATAATGCTGTTGCACAGATAATGAAAAATGACAAAAAAATAGATGTTTTGGTAAACAATGCGGGGTATGGCTTAGTCTCGAGCGTTGAAGACTTTACGGAAGAGGAGCTGCAAGAGCAGTTTAATGTAAATCTTTTTGGACTGCTTCGTGTAACTAAAGCGGTTATTCCTCATATGCGAGAACAAAAGAATGGTATTATTATTAACATAAGTTCATTTCTTGGAAAAATAGGCTTGCCTCTGCTAACACTTTACAATGCAAGTAAATATGCAGTAGAGGGAGTGACAGATTCTCTTCGATATGAGCTCAAAGATTATAATATTCGGGTACATTCTATACTGCCCGGATTTTTTGATACACAATTTGCACGCAATAACTTAAAAACAAACACCAAGACATTTGCTGAAAATTCTCCATACGAAGAGCTTGTTGCAACTTTAGCTCCCCAAATTATTGAGCAGATAAACGGGGGTAATAATGCAGAGGAGGTTGCCGCATTAATTTTGAAGATAATTGAGAGTGAAAACTTTCCTGCAAGAGTAACAGCTGGAGATAAGGCTGAAAAATTTCTGGCAATGCGAAAAGAGCTAAGTGATGAAGATTTTGAACGAAGAGTTCGAGAATATTATGGACTTTAGGCATGGAGAGTTTCTTTTTTAACCTTACAGACAGTTCCTATAAAACCCAAGAACTTTTTTATGAAGACGATGCAAATTATTTAAAAAGAGTTGATATCTCAAATGGAATAGTTTTTTTAGATATAACGTTAAATCTTCAAAAAGCAGCCTCTTATAGATTTAATAATCTTGATAGAATGCTGGTAATATCTGTTATACAAAAGGGAAGTATACAATTAGAAGATAGAGTAAGTTTACAAAATTATATACTTCCTGAGAATAGTATAAATATGTTTATATCATCAAGACAAGATATAGATATTGAGTTTGTACAAAAAGGCGATATAAAAATATTTACCCTTTTTATTGCTGATTTTATTCTCAAGCGATACTTGAGTAACAAGAAGAATGCTGTTATAGATTTTTTATATAATGCACTACAAGATGAGGTATCACTAAAGAAGATAGACAGACACTCCATTGATGCTTTAAGCCTCTATATAATCAATAAAATAAAAGAGATAGATGTTGATGGTATGATGAACTCTTTACAGTGTGAGCAATATATTTTAGAGTTTATGATTCATCGTTTTAAGCTTTTGGATATTTATGATACAGCACTGAATGATGATGAAATATGTATCTCCAAATCTGCAAAAGATATTTTACTGAAATCTTTTGTAAATCCTCCTACTATAGATGTTTTGGCACACCTGTGTGCAACCAATGAAACAAAGTTAAAGAGTATTTTTAAAAAGAGATACAAAACAACTATCTATGCTTATATACAAACGCTGCGCCTGCAAAAAGCCAATCTTTTATTACGTGAGCAAAACTTGACTATAGGAGAGATTGCCAAAGAGGTCGGCTACAAACATCAAGGACATTTCTCAAAACTTTTTTTTGAACATTATAGTGTTTATCCCAAAGAGTTACTTAAAAAATCCCTTTAGTGCTAAAATAAAATTCTTCTTCTGCTAAAATTTGCTTGAATAAGAGAATAGATTGTCGTAAACTTCTTATATAGGAGTTACTAATGTTACGATTAATCTTATTTGCTATTGCTATTATGATTGTCTGGATTAATATCTTGCCATATATGATGCCAAATAGAGCAAAAACCATTTATGATGATGAGAAGTTAAGAGTAACAGCTTTAAGTCGTGGTATGAGCAGTATACCGCAAGAGTATAGCAAATTTATTGCACTGGTGCAAAACGCAGATAATATCATCACAAAGGAAAAAGTTGCTCTTGGTAAAGAGCTTTATTTTGATAAACTTCTCTCAAAAGATAAAAGTGTAAGCTGTGCATCGTGTCATATGCTAGGTAAAAATCCACACAATAAAAAGCAGTTTTTGGATGATATCATGCATCCAGAGTCAAAAACAGACTGCATGGTATGCCATATAAAAGATGAGAGTGGCAGCGACAGACTGACAACTGCCATCGGTGCGGGTGGAGAGATAGACCCCTTCCATCGTAATACCTTAACAATTTTAAACTCCACTCTTGCAAAGTATCAACTTTGGGATGCCTCTAGTAAAACTTCTTTTGCTACGGTTGCAAAGATGATACAAGATCCCTACAAAATGAACCTTTCTCCAAAAGAAGTCGAAAAAAGGATACAAAGAAATCCCTTATATAGAAAAGAGTTTTGCCGTATTTTTCAAGATGGAGTCACTTTTGTAAATGTTCAAAAAGCCATTGATGCATATCAAAAAACACTTCTTACACGAAGTGCTTATGATAGATTTTTAGATGGTGATGACGATGCTATGACACCATTGGCAAAAAAAGGTTTTGTTGATTTTATAGAACTTGGGTGTAAGGGATGCCATACGGGTATTACAGTAGGTGGACAGACTGTACAGAAATTTCCTGTGCGTAACTATAACTATATTATTGATGTGACAGGAAGTTTTAGCAAAAAGTATATAGGACGGGATGTTGCAAGTTTTGATTTTAATTTTAAGCAGTATCAGGATTTCCCTTTTATTAATATCGGAGGGTTTTTAGGTGCAAAAAATGAAAAACGTTTTCGTGTTCCAATTTTGAGGAATGTTACAAAAACATCTCCATATTTTCATAACGGAGCTATTTTTGATTTACGAGAAGCCATTTATATTATGGGAAAATATCAACTTTCTATGGAATTGAGTGAAGAGCTGATTGATGAGATTGAAGCATTTCTACAATCACTTGAGGGTGATCCTATCGAGTATAAGGAGCTGGAACAATGAAAGTTTTTTACATAAATTTAGATATTCTATTTATGTTTGTGAGTGGAATTGTTTTAATGCAATATTTTGAAATAGAGTGGTCTTACTTTAGAGTGATAGAGTTTTTACATGTTTTTGGCTCTATCATTTTGACTCTTTTGTTTGTTTTGCCATTTTTATTTGTACATATAGTAAGAACAATGAAACATTTGGGAAAAAAGAGTATGAGTGGTCTTCTTTTTGGGGTCATTTTTTTGGTTTTACTTTTAAGTGGAGGCTACCTCTTTTTAGTTGGTAATCGCGGCGGAGATCCTTTAGGTGTGCTCTCTTACTATCTGCATCTCTATAGCTCTTTTTTTCTTCTGGGATTACTTTTCATACATCTTCGAGGTTTTCTTTTAAAAAAACCTTTTTTAAATGCTGTGATGGCAGTGTTGATTTTTTTACCGCTGAAAACCTATGCTTATGATGAAGCACTTACAAACATAAGACTTGATGACGGCGTACAAAGGTACCATGTTCATGATTGGACAAACTCTACTACATGTAAAAAATGCCATCCCGAAATTTTTAAAGAGTGGGCAAACTCCAACCATAGACATATGGCTGACTCAAATCCTTACTATATGGTTTTGGAAAATTTGGCAGGTATGGATAGGGGTAAAGAGTTTAGGCAATGGTGTATGGGATGTCATAATCCAAGTGCAGTAACAACAAAACGCACAAGAACGACACATTTTATGAAAGATAATATAATGCCTGATTCTCTTTTTGTTCAAGGGTCACAAAATCTGATAAACGAGTATAAAGAACATCCCAAAACTTTAGAGCAAGGGGTCTCTTGTATAGCTTGTCATCGTATTATGGATGCAAACGCAACAGGAAACAGCTCTTACAGTCTGAATCTTGCAAAACGAAAGAAGTATATCTATGAGGATGCACACTCTGATCTAAAAGAGTGGATAAGCAACAGTATGATCAATGCAAACCCAGTTACACATAAACAAGAGTATTCCAATCCTATATATAAAAAGAGCCAATATTGTGCATCGTGTCATAATGAATTTTTACCACATTCTGGAAAAATGGTCGTTTCGACCTATAATCAGTGGAAAAAATCTCCTTACAATAATCCAAAAGATGCAACAAAACATAAAGATTGTATAGATTGTCATATGAGTTATATAAAAGATGGAAAATATGTTGCAAAAAGAGGGAGAACAACCGTTGGTGGAAAAATGAAAGAAGATATAAAAACACACTATTTCAGTGGTGGTAACTATTTTCTCTCTGGTTTGAAGAGCCAAGAAAATGCTAAGCAGTCCATAGCTCTTTTAAAAACAGCTGCTACTTTGGATATACATATAAAAAACGCTAAACTTATAGTAGGTGTAAAAAACAGTGGTACGGGACATAAGCTCCCTACCGGAGCAGCTGATTTTAGAGAGTTGTGGCTCGATATAACGGTAAAGAACAGAGATAAAAAAGTTATCTTCAGCAGTGGAAAATTAGATAAAAAAGGAGATATTGAACAAGGAAGTATCATTTATAATAAAGTATTTGGTGATAAAGAGGGTAAGCCTGTAGGACTTTTTTTCTGGAGATATGAGACACTGTTGAAAGATACAAGAATACCGGCAGGTAAAAGAGTTGAAGAACAGTTTTCACTTCCCAAAAATGCAAGATATCCGCTATCTGTAGTGGTAAAATTAAATTTTCGTATCTATCCACAATGGGTAACAAATATTGTAAAAGTGGCATACCCCTTACTTCCTAACCCACCGGTAATTACTATTAACAAGATGGAGGAAGTATTTGATTAAGGTTATTATTGCTTTGTGCATTAGCATATATTGTTACGCTTTTATGATAGAGAGTTCTTATAGTGTCGCACACATTAAGGCACTTAAAGAGGACAAACTGCTTTTGGTGTTTTTAACAAAAGAGGGGTGTGAATATTGTAATAATGAACTTACAAAAATTTTACAAAATAGAAAAATAGGTAGGGCTGTAGAGAATAAAGCTCTCTTTGTTATCGTGACAAAAAATCAAAAAGATAGTTATCCGATAGAGATGCTCTATACCACACACTATCCCACACTCTTTTTTCTTGATAATCACGAGTTATTTTATTGTGAAGCATTAGAGGGAGAGATCAAAGCAACAAAAGTGCTTGATTGTTTAGAGTGAATCATAAGCATCATCGATGGAGTTAAACCTTTGTGTGACAAAAAGATAAACAGCTGCGTTTAGACGTGCAAGTTTGAGATACTCATCTGAAGGATTTTTGATTTGATTAAGTGATTCTTCAAGAGTGATTTTATCCCAAGATTTTTTATAATGGATACCATAATATTCAGGATCAATCTTATACTCCTGAATTTGTTTCTCATCAACTATCCATAAACGCCCTTTGGAAAAGAGTTCAGGTGTCCCTTCATTGCCTTGAATAAGAGCAAACTTCTTATATCTTTTAGAAAATATTTCGGCATATTTTTTTACATAAGGTTTATGAAAAACACCAGTGATTGCATACTCACTTTTTGCAACCCCGGGAAGCTTTTCTATGGTGTTAAAACCTGAGCGCAAGCCAAGCTTATTTCTAATGTCTGTGAGATGGTGAAGTTTTGGAAAAAACTCTTTTCTCTCATAGTAGTGAACTGCTGCGTTTAACTCCAGCTGTGAAGATACCTCTTTAATGGTTATTCCATCTTTTGCAGGCTGTTTTTCATCTCCTATAATAACAAGGTTTAGTTCCTGTTTCTCTAAAACCTTGGCAACAAGGGGGAAAATATATGGATTTTTTGCTTTACCATCAAATGGGTAGCCTAACTCTAATGAGTTTTTTACCTCACTGTGTGTGATATTTTCATCACATGCAGCAAGTACACCCTGAAATTCCTCTGTCGTTTCTGGTTTTAACCGCCATCCAAGCAAAAATGCTGCTATTTGTTCACTAGGAACACTTTGATTTAAGATTTGAGTCATCATATCTTTACTCTCCTCAAAGCTTAAATCTCTATTACCTTTTGGCCCTGTGCCAACTGCATGTATGTATTTGAAAAAATCCAAGTTAAGCCTTATTCTATACTCTCTAGTTTATCTTCTATCGCCTCTTGCAAATCACTGTTTGCAGGTGTAAGATGAAAAGAAGTAGTTGAAAAATTAACACTTACAGCCTCTGTAACGCCATCTCCGATTTTTTCTGCAATAAGAGAATTTTCTTTAAATTCAGTCATTCTCCAACCTGCCTCTTCACCTGCTTCTTTAATTAGGTTATTGACCTTCTTTAGAGGTATCTCATGAGAAAAGTGTATGTAGTCCATACTTTTTACATCCATATCAGGAGTTGGTTTTGTACTACAGGCAACTATTAGTAGAGTAGAAAGAAACAGAAGTGTAGTGTGTAGAAGTTTTTTTTGCATTTTATATCCCTTTTTATTTGATTTCTTCTTAGGAAGAACTAATGAATATGATATAATAATAATTATAAAATAACTTTAAATTTATAGGATTTTGACGAATATGCACGATATTGTAATTATTTTAGTGATGACTTTTCCCATGTTTCTCTTCTCTATTTATCCTGGCATTGTTGCGAGCAATTATTTGGATGAGAAGTATAATATAGGAGAGTCAAAAAAAAGAAGTGTCATGGTTGGTGTAACGTTTGTTTTTGCGCTTGTTCTCTCTACGCTTCTTTATTATATATAGGTGAAATGGTATGAAGAATATTTTATTACTAGTTATAACTCTATCTACTCTTTTTGCATCAACACAAGATGCTTTAAATGCGTATAAAAATGGAGAGTATAAAAAAGCTTTTAGACTTTATACTATAGAAGCAACAAAAGGGGATAGTACCGCTCAAAATGCTCTGAGTTATCTCTACTTTAATGGGATTGGAGTAGGTAAGGACAACAAAACAGCACTTAAGTGGCTTCAAAGAGCTGCGGATGTAAATGATACCAGAGCTTGTTTTGATTTGGGAATGATATATCTCTTGGGTGAAAATATTCAAAAGGATACAAAAAAAGCTTTTCATTGGTTAAGTATTGCGGCTGATAAGGGCAATATAGAGGCGAAGTACAATTTGGCATATCTTTATTACAATGGAGATGGTGTGAAGCAAGATGTGAAAAAAGCGGCATCTCTCTTGGATGAGGCCGCTAGAGCAGGGCATGTTCGCGCTAAACAAAATGTAGCAAGAGTTTATTTACAAGTTCTTAATTTAAAAAAGGCAAGATACTGGCTCGAAGAAAATGCAAAAGAGGGGGACACAGAGGCCCAAACTCTTTTAGATGAAATTAAAGATTTAAAACAAGACTAGCTGTTTTTGAACCATTTTAGCTGATTGCGTAAATTTACGACACGGCCTACTATAATAAGAGCAGGAGTGGGTACTCCTTTTGCTTTTTGTACAATATCTCCGAGTGTACCTATGACGACACTTTGTTCTTTTGTTGTTCCTTTTGAAATGACTGCACAAGGATAATCTTTTGGTTTGCCAATTTCCATTAGTTTAGAAGATATTTTTTTAAGATTGTGCAGACCCATCAAAAATACAATAGTATCATCTGTTTTAAAATTTTCCCATGGAATTTGTGAGGTCTCTTTATTTGGTGACTCATGGCCTGTAACCACTCTAAAACTTACAGCAACTCCACGGTGTGTTACAGGAATGCCTGCATATGCAGGAACACTGATTGCAGATGTTATGCCGGGAATGATTTCGTAATTGATATCTCTTTCATGCAGGTATGCTCCCTCTTCTCCCCCTCGACCAAATACGAATGGATCTCCACCTTTTAGACGGACAACAATATTATGTTTTAAGGCATTTTGATATATAACCTCATTAATCTCATCTTGAGGTAGTGTGTGTCTGCCATCTTCTTTTCCTACATAAACAAACTCACAGCCATCTTTTGCCATTTCTAAAATCTCAGGATTAGCAAGTCTGTCATATATAACAACATCTGCCTCTGTAATCACTCTATGAGCCTTAAGTGTTAAAAGCTCTATATCTCCAGGACCTGCGCCTGTTAAATAAACCATACCCATGTTATTTTCCCTCTTCGTAGATAAATATGCCAGATGGTTTCTTAACGGTAAAAATTTCACGTTTTAACCACCAACCTTTTGTATTGAGAACAACAACTTTATTTGCATCGTTCACTGAAATATAGAGTTCATCTCTCTCTTTGGACCATCGCACATGGAGTACTTTGCCTTTAAATTGAAATCGCTTGATAATTTTAAGAGTTTTTGTATCTATAATTTGAATAACAGGAAATTTTTTACCGCTAAATGTCACCGCAAGATATCTTTTATCAGGTGAAAGTGATGTAAAAACAGGTAATCCTTCTGTTTTGATTGCTTTTATAAACTTAAAATCTGGAGTAAATACAAAAACTTTGTTGTCACCGACAGCAGGAATAAATACCTTTGAATCACTAATCGACCAAAAGCCAAAATGTGGTACTTTGAGTACTGGTTTTCTGTTTCCAAGTTTGAGTTGAATTTTTTCAAATTTCATCGTATCTAAATCTACTACACCAAACCAAGGGCTTTGAAAGAAACCATTGATATATTTGTCACCTTTTATCATCGCATCAAAAGGCATAACTCCGACACCTTTAAACTCTTTGTAGAGTTTGAAGTTTGGCTTACCTTTACCTCTATTCTTATCTTCATAAACAGCAACTGTATCATTATCCATTTCGGAAAAAATAAGATAGTTTTTGTAAATTTTTATCCCTACATTGCGAGAATTAGTCTTGATTTTTTCGATAGGTTTTAGGTTACGTGAGAGTATATCTACACTCTTGTCATCATAGTTTGCAACAGCTACATAGTTTTTTGATATTACAAAACCGATGGCACTTTTACTTGTTTTATACTCATTTAGTTTTTTTTCTGTTCTTGGATCAAAGCGTACAACATAGCCATCACGGCTTATTAGGTAACCATCATTTTCATAAAATTTTATAACTCCGTGATTCATATTGTGCATATTTTTCATATGGTTTCGTGGTAAGCCATCTTCTATAACAGCTACCGAACTACTCTCTCTTTCAACAACAAAAAATTTCTCTTTTGCAACGGAGTTTGTAAAAAAACTTGCACTAACAATAGCACCAAGTAATATTTTTTTTATCATAATTAAATTGTCTCTCTTTCATTTTTAGTTAAATAACACGATGGATCTTCACTCCATAAATCACCTGTAATGGCATAAGCTCGAGCACGGCTTCCTCCGTTACAAATATCTAACTGTTTACATCCACTGCATACTCCAGTGATTTGGGTTCTTGGATGAATACGAAGCTCATCTAAAAGCTTCCCACCTTTCCAAATTTCTCCAAACTCTTGATGAATAATATTTCCAACAATAAGGGGAAAGAATGGATCCGGACGAACATCACCTTCACTATTGATGTTGAGAAGTTTGCGTCCAGCAGAGTTCCCACCCCATTTTACAAGTCTTTTTCGCATTTTGTCTTTAAGATGAGGATATTTTTGTGCAAATCTATTTAAGAACATTACGGCATCCATTTCCATATTACCAGTTACTATCTCTATGTCCCGACCTGTTTCATAATATTCAAATGCTTTGTCGAGGATAAACGCAACAGCTTCACGGCGCTGCTCTTTACTCAAGTCCATTTTTAAGTTATCAAGACCCCGACCGGAATAGACAAGATGTGAAACATATATTTTTGGAATATTATGTTGTTCTGCCAAATCAAAAATATACTTTAATGAACCTATAGTGTCTTTTGTCATAGTGAAACGGATACCGACTTTAGCACCTGTCTCATTTGCCAAAAGAACAGCTTTTAATGTTTCACGGAATGCCCCTTTAAGTCCACGAAAATAATCATGTGTCTCTTCATCTCCATCAATACTTACACCAACATAGTTAAAAGTATCTGTGATTTTTTTGATATTACTATGTGTGAAATAAAGACCATTACTAGAGAGATAAGTGATAATGCCGTTTTCCTTACAAAAATCTGCAATTTCAAATAAATCTTTGCGTGTCAGAGGCTCTCCACCGGAAAAAATGATAAATCTAACTCCATTTTCTTTCATCTCTAAGATTGTCTTCTTAATTTGTGGTGTTGTGAGTGTGTCAACTTCATCGAGCGTTGATTTAGAATAGCAGTGTAGACAAGAGAGATTGCACCTGTTTGTAAAGTTCCAGATGGCAATGCTGCCATCTAAAATCCTCTCTTTTTTATCTTCTACAACAGAAGCGATGAGATTTGAGAGTCTAAACATTATTGTTTTCCTTTATAAGAGAGTATATAATCACTGATAAGGTCCAGCTCTTTTGCATTTAAATGAAGTTGGGTCATTACTGTTCTTTTATATCCAAAAGCTTTGTACATTGATTTTGGAGAAGCAATGTAAGCTTCTATCTCCGATTTTGTTCTTTTGTTTGCAATTTCACTAAAGGGAGGACCAAACGCCATTGCTGTTTGATGATGACATCCCCAACAATAAGTTTCAAATACTTTTTTGCCACTTAAAGAATCAGCATACGCATGAATCCCAAAGAGAACTATTAATAGATATATTTTTTTCATTATTACCTTTCCATCTATTTCACATTTTAACAAAAAAAACTCCTAAAAGAAGCTTTATTCGTCAATTTATAAGAGAATTTGTAATTATTTTACATTTGTTACTTTATAGGTAACTTCTTTCATTAATAATGGTGTTGTAAGTCTGCTATCTTGTAGATTTAGCACTCCTGAACAGCTTGGTTTTGCTAAAACAACATAAAATGAAGCTTTAATTATATCTCCTTTTTCTATTTTAGTTGTTTTATACTGTAAAACTTTTTTTTCTTTTGGTTGTAAATTATTTACAAATCCTCTTTTATATGCAAATGCAGGAATAGCAACAAATTTATCATTTTTATCTGTAAATTCTATAACAAAAGCTCCCTGTTTGTCTTCGAGTGGAGATTTTTGAAAATTTTTCCAAATAATCTTTCCATCTCTACTTAGAGTAAGTTGTAGATATTTTAAGCGTGAAGCCTGAATAATAAGTGGATGAGGCATTTTATTTTTTAATGTTACTTCTATACTGTTTTGTTTAGTATCTATAAAAATATCTAAAGCATTTTGTCTCATATCCAAACTGTGAATACCGGCAAAAGTATGACTGTGATGCTCTTCTCGGCCTCGTTTATTCATCTTTTCAGCTCCACCGCTGATAGAAGGCATATGGCATTTTATGCACTCTGTCGAATCTTGGTTGTCTTTCATCGCATCAAAAATCATAACATCATGGGAGTTTCTTTTATGAGAATGGCATCCTAAGCAGACATTTTTTTTGTATATTGGATTATTTAACATTTCATGTTTATCACTATCATCAGGGTCTTCGAGTGTACCAAACATTGCAGGCTTGTAGCCTTCTGGTTTCTTAGAAAGATAGATGATGTTTTTTTTGTGTGCCTGCTTGACATATCCAATTTGATGACAGTAAAAACAGCTAATAGCATCTGTCTGCTCTTCATAAAGTTTACTGGGATGTTCCGTCCCACTTTCAAGTGCTTTTTTGTTTGCTGCAGCAGGCATATGGCATGATGCACAATCATAAGTTTTAGTGCTAACGGCATTTGCCACTTTTCTATGCAATTCATCATTAAAATAAGTTTTAGAGTGGTAAGAACTTT
>CAZCMR010000009.1:0-48481 GCA_964499805.1 uncultured Sulfurimonas sp. | reverse complement strand
CAAATACGATATTTGTTGTACCAATAATAGATACAACATCCGGAATATAGTGACCCGGTAAAAGATCAGTCAAAATTCCTGTATGCCAAAATGACGGTGCACGGAGTTTTAGTCTGTACGGATATGGTCCACCTTGAGAGTTGATGTAGTAACCGAGCTCACCTTTTGGAGATTCTGTCGCAACATAAACTTCACCCACCGGCGGTCTCATCCCTTGCGTAACTAGAACGAAATGCTGCATCAACGAATAGTTCTGCGTCATGATGTCAAGTTTTGGAGCTGAAATGTATTTTGGAGCATGAGCCATAAGTTCAGTCTCTCCATCTTTTTCACATTTTTCATACATCTCCATACATTGATAAAGAATTTTTGCAGACTCTCTCATCTCTTCCATATAGACACGGTAACGCGCGAAGTTGTCACCCTTATCTGAAAAAGGAACATTGAACTCTACTTCATCATAAAGTTCATATGGTTCTTCTTTACGAATATCCCAAGCAACACCAGAAGCTCTAAGCATCGGACCTGTACATCCCCATGAAAGTGCCATCTCTGTTGAAATCGTTCCAACCTCTTCCATCCTCATCAACCAAATACGGTTAGAGTCAAGTAGATCTTCATAATCTTTAATATTTTGAGGAAGTTTATTCAAGAAAACTCTTAGTTGGTGTAAAAAACTGTCTTGAATATCTAAAGGAACACCACCGATACGAATTGCAGCATGTGTTAAACGTGCACCACAATACCCTTCAATAATATCCATAAGATACTCTCTTTCACGGAAAGCAAAAAGGAAAACTGTCATGGCACCAATATCAAGTGCAGTTGTTGCCAACCAGAAAAGGTGTGACATTAAACGGTTGATTTCCAGAAGAAGCATTCTAATAACTTTCGCACGACGAGGAACTTCAAGCCCAATCAGCTTTTCAACGGCAAGTGCAAAACCATAGTTATTTGAAGATGATGCAATATAGTCCATACGGTCCGTTGTTGGCATGAACTCATTATAGATCATATTTTCAGCCATCTTCTCCATACCACGATGAAGGTATCCAACATCAGGATGCGCTTTTACGATTTGTTCTTGTTGCAAATGTAACATTAAACGCAGCTGACCATGCGCAGACGGATGTTGAGGACCGAAGTTCAGTACTAGTTCATTGTCTTCTCTATCAAATGTTATATTTTCAAAAAATGGTGTTAATCTGTTTTTTACTTGTGCCATATCTTATACCACCTTATCTTTGCGGGTCATCAATCACTACTGATGACTCTTTGTCTAATTTTTTGATGAGAAATACTCCATCTTTTTCTTGATACTCTTGAACTGTACGTTGCATATCATCAGTGATCTCTGTTCCTTTTGGAACTTCAAAACCAAGACGAGCAAAACGCTCAGAATCGTATCTGTCTACACGTGCAGGATCACGAAGTTCTGGACCTATAACATCACGAGCTTCTTTACCATAGATTTTATCTACTTCATACCAGGCAGCGAACTCATCTCCTTCTAAAGGATAAGTCTTAAGAAGTGGGAAACCTTGCCAGTCATATGGCATCAAGATACGTTTCATAAAAGGATGACCATTTGCTTCAATACCGAACATATCAAACATTTCACGTTCAGACCAGTCTGCACTTCTGAAAAGTTTTTCAACACTGTCAACAGCCTGTCCGTTTTCAATAAAGTACTTCACACGGATGCGCTTGCGTTTAGTCATGCTAAGCATTTGATAAAAAATTTCAAAACTGTTCTCTTTTGCAAGCCAGTCTATAGCACTCATTTCTGAGAGTTGTGTGTATTGCAACTCATCTCGCATAAGTTCTAAAACACCATATATGTCATGTGCGTTGATGTAAACAACCATCTGTTCAACTTGGATATATGCATCTTTAACTTCAAATTTTGCTTTTATAGCTTCTAAATCACTTGCAAAAACTTCATCTGTCTCTACATCAAATTTCGGTACCTGCGGTGCAACATAAAATCTGTCTGTGTAGTAGGGTTTTGCCTGTACATCATTTTTAGGTTTATACGCTCTCATATTACATTAACCTTTTAGCTTTTTGTGCATTACCAGCTTTGTTTGCACGAATTTTTTGTTGTAATAACATTACACCATACTGAAGAGTTTCAGGACGAGGTGCACAACCAGGAAGATATAAATCAACAGGAATAATTCTATCTACACCTTGCACAGTTGCATAAGTATTGAACATCCCACCCGTATTTGCACATGAACCCATAGAGATAACCCATCTAGGCTCTGTCATTTGGTCGTACAGACGCTTGATAAATTCAGAGTGTTTTTTTGTTAATGTTCCTGCAACTATCATAACATCTGCCTGACGAGGAGAAGCTCTAAAAATTGTACCGAAACGGTCAAAGTCATATCTTGATGCACCAGATGCCATCATCTCGATACCACAGCAAGCAAGCCCATAAGTCAATGCCCAAAGAGAATTCGAGCGTCCCCAGTTTACTATTTTATCAACACTTGTCAGTGCGATCGGTAAACCACCATCTTGTGTATAATTTACTTTATGTTGTGCCATTCAAGCGCTCCTTTTTTCCATGCATATACAAAACCGATTGCAAGTAAGATGATGAACATAATCATCTCAGCAAATCCGAACCAACCAAGAACTTTAAAATCTACTGCCCATGGGAACATAAATACGATTTCAACATCAAATAATAAAAATAGTAGTGCGAACAGATAAAACTGTGGTGACACTCTATTTGGTTGTTTCGTAATTTCAGGTCCACATTCATAAACTGATAGTTTAATCTTTTCACTATCTTTACGTGCAAGTGCACGACTCGCCAGTCTAGCTACTACAGTTGTTGTGATAAATGCACCAAATGTTACAGCAAAAAGTACAAAGACCCCAAAATACGGATTTGCAGTGTTAATATGCTCCATATAAACCTACCTTCTTTAATTAAAAGTTGTATTTCTAATATTAAAAACAACCATTGTTTATTGTATTTTTGGTTGTCATTAGAAAAAACAGTTACTGCACTATATCAAAAAGAGTATTAAAAAAAGTTGTGGTTCATAAAAAAGAGGAGAGAATGTCACTTATTGCAACATTAGGTTTTTTGATGCCAAAAACGAGTGTGTAATATTGTAACCCTCTAAAAAAATTCTATTAAAAAGCTTTAAAATCATATGCTTTGTAGACTTTAATCTTCTCAATATTTGATTCTCTGTGCATAATATTATCAATCTTTAAATGTTGTTTCTTAAATTTTTTAAATTTAAAAATACATATGCCATCTGCTATGCATTGATGAAGCTGCAATGCATATTTCTCTTCCAAACTGTATGTATCCATTTTATTTATATCTTTAAAATCTATCACATAGTACAAGGCACTATTCAAAAGAGGCGACATTTTTTGTATATTTGTCTGGTTTTTCACTTCTGCTTTATAAGCTTTTAAATGTTCATAATCTGCAAAAGCTTTTATATTTACAAATAAACACAATAAAACTATTATCAAATTATTTTTCATATCCATAAACCTCCAGAGACAAACTTTTTAATACTCCTGAATCTTCAGGCAGTCTGTCCGTAATTTCAACATACCAATTCCCCAGAGCATCTTCATCTATATATCCTACACTTGAGAATCTAAAGCCTCCATCATAGGCTGCAAACCTCAACTCATTTGGAGATATAAGATTTATCTTTGTCCCCATTGGTGAGATTAAATTTATCTCCAAGTCACCAGCAAAAGGATGGTTTGTGTCAAGCGTCAAGCCAACCCACTCTATCTTCATATCGTGTGCAAATGCAATGGTTTTTTTGACAGTGGTATTATTATCCGGAATATTTTCATTATAGCTATATGTAACTTTGTCATGCTGCATCTGTGGTAGAGGTTCAAAATATTGCGAACGGCACATATCTATCATTTTCAAAGAATTAATTTTTCCATACCCGTAATTAGTATTAAAATGCAACCCTGCGCCATTTTCTATCCACTCTTTACTTGTTTTATCTACCATAGTGGCACTATTGGCAATAAGCCATCTCATATCACGCCATGAGAGTGATGGGCAGGCATCAAAAACCAAAGCTATAGCACCACTCACCATAGGCGCCGCAGCACTTGTTCCGTTCATTGCATAGGTATAACTCTTATTGCTATCTTCATCTACGGTAATAACACCTTTTCTTCCCTGCAATTCATCTTCATAGTAAGATTCACCTGTTAAGGAGGTTGTCATAATTGTGGGTGCCGTATAGTAGTGTTCACCACCATACCCACTTACCAAAATACTACTTCCTGGATTTGAGTATGAAGCATATCTATCTTCTGTATTTAAAGAGGCGACTGTAACAACATAAGGATTATTCGTCAGATATGAGAGATTTGCATTACCGTAAGTCTCTCTTGCATTTCCTGCAGCAAAAACATAGACCCGTCCTTTACCACTTCTAAGTTGTTCTGTCCCAAGTGCCAATATCCTCTCAAAGCTATCGTCCCGAAGATAGTAGGTTCCCCAACTGTTGTTGCACACCGTGATATTATCATCATTGATTTGCGAATACCACACCCTGTCAAGTTCTCCAAGTGACTGCTCTTCAAGCCAGTTACTTCCTGCTATTTTTGCATGTGGCACTATACCTCTTATTCCTAAACCATTATTTGTTTTTGCAGCCAATATTCCCGCTACTGCTGTACCATGCCCCGTATTTAACGGAGATGCAGGATCACTTTTGGAAACGCCACCTGTAGCCGTAGGATCATTCCCCTTGGTAACAGCATTAAAAGAGTTTGCCAGATCAACATCCAGATCTTCATGTTTAAGTTCTACTCCCGTGTCTACAACTTGCACAATAGTATTATGCGCATTACTATTGCCCAAAACTCTGTGATAGACATCAAGTATGCCTAAATCATCCCCTACGATCGTTGATTTTCCAACACTGTTTGCGACTACATCGCCTAAACTTTTTATATACCACTGATACTTAAAGTAGGGATCGCCGTCCAAACCATCTTCCACTCCATTACTATCTTCATCTGCGTTTAGGGGGTCTGTTGCGTTGAGTACCTCTATACCATCAGGAATAAAATCCTCATCACTATCAGGGTTTAATGGTGAGGTGCCGTAGAGTTTTTCATCATTGTCATCTATACCGTCATAATCACTGTCTTTCAAAGAGGGATTCAATCCACTCTCTATCTCATCTTTGTCATTAATACCATCCGCATCCGTATCAGAGAGTGTTGGAGAAGTGTTATGCAGTATCTCTTGCCATAATGACAAACCATCTGCATCACTATCTTCATTGAGTAAAGATACAATCTCCTCTGCGTTTAAAAGAGCCTCTAAAATATTATATTTAAGAAGGTTTTCATATACTGTAGCTGTTTTGAAGTATTTTTTGGATGTATCATTTGGAATATAGGCAAAAAGATCTCTATAATCAACACCCCTGTGCACATCCAAACTCTCTTTAAACAAAGAGCGTGCAAAATCATCCAGGTAGCTTTGTAAATCCAAGGAGGTTTGATTTTTATCATGAAGATAAAACTCTACTCCAAGTGTTGTAAAAATATTTGCAATGATATGTTTTGACTCCAAATCACCTACTTTACACAAAAGCTTGATTTCACCCTGAAGTTCTATCCCCTCATCATTCATAACTCCATCATCATTACTATCAACATCTTTTCCTGATGTAACTGCTATCTCTACCCATTTCTCTTTAGAAACTGAGTCATTTATATCTACTTCAAATGAACCTACACTGTATTTACCCCACTTTAACTTATTAAGAGATTGGGTACTCCCTTTCGTTGTTGTAGTATAAACCTCTTTGCCATTTTCAAAATCTAAAATTGTCACATTGGCATCACTGATAGGACCAAGTATTGCAAAGTATTTTGGTACATTTGAAGAAGATATGCTTTTATTTGCACTCGAACTGTGTTTGCTAAAAAGATAAATATCACATCCACTCAAAAAGAGAGTGAATGTAATAATAAAAGTGAGCTGTAATCTTAAAGAGACCACAACAACACCTTAAGGTACCCTATTTTGTAAATGCATTAGATGCATTTAGTTTAATTTTAAAAATAGAGTGAGCCCTTTTTTGTTTGTGAGCTTCAGCTGAAGTTGCAGAAACCTCACCTTCATAACCGTAACTATATACTGTACGAACACCATTATTCCATAAATCTTCACCCGAATAGGCTGAAGAACTACTTCCTGCTACCAAATCAAGGAGTGCGCTCTCAGTCATACCTTTGAACTCTTCAGCATCCAAAGAGATGTCATCATAAAAGTTATCTCCGCTTACACTTGCGTTTGCATCTGCATATGCTTCACTCGGAACAACATCTTGCAGTTCAACTGCAGGCATTTGACTTGGTGCCACTGTCCAGTTAATACCTATGTAAAGATTATTGTAAACTGTACTACCATTGCCATCATCCACATTTGAAGAAGCATAGTAGTATGAACCAACGGTTGAGAGTTTACTCATATCATTTCCAGAGAGAGTCCATGAGTTATCATTTGTATTGAACGTAAATGCAACATCAAGGAATGGATAACTTGCTACATTATATGTACTTTGTAGTGTACCATCGCCATAATAGTTATAAGTACCGTAACTATTTCCTGAATTATCATGTTTAGATGTTTCGATATAGTAAATAAAACCGCTATGCGTAAAATATCCTCTTGTTTGTGTTAAATCATTACCGTCTTGATCATCACGATACACCACATTATTCATATAGATACCTTGATATCGTGTATCTAAAGAAATATACGAATTATTCTCACGAATAAAACTTACATTTGTATCAGCAGAACCAAACTGACTGACATCTACCGTTACATTTGCTTCCATCTCTGCTTTTGTTTTATCATTTAAAAGATAGTAATTATACTCTGAAGCACTATCCTCTTTCTCCGTTATAAGATAAGTAAATTTACCATTATCGCCGGCATGATAAGTAGTCACACTTACATTGATTTCATCATTTGCATCGACATCAGTATTGTATGCATATCCATAACCACTACCATGAACACCTACATCTCTTTTTCTTGTACTTGTTGCTGTTGGTGCAAAAACTGAACTGTAATCCAATGTCAATTGAGATGTAAAGCTCTCATCATCTTGACAGATTCCGTAATCATAATATTGAGGAGCATCGTACGCGCCATATCCTTCACCGCCATCACCGAATGTATCCAAGAATATGTAGTAGTCACGAACAGGAACATTTGCAAATATCTCCTCACTCGTATATCTGGAGTTATCATCCTGCACCTCAGCATATGTAAGTTTTCCATCACTATTTGCATCCAGAACAGTTAATGCACCACTATAGAGCTCATCTTGAGAAACGCTACCGTCTCCATTTGTATCGACAACAGATGCTGCTGGTTTTGTACCATCTTCATCAACTTCAGAATCCCATACCCAGTTAGGAATATTGTCTGCTGTCATAATTGCACACCAGTCTGCATTGACACACTCTGTGGAGCTGTTATTTTCACAACTGTTTCTAGCTGCATACACCATATTTGGTTTTACCATATCCATCAAGAGAACTTTATGTACCTCCATACCTGGCCATGCTGTTACACTAAATGTTGCTCTGTCTCCCTGAACCGCAAATGAAGCCACGCCATTTGCATCAGTAAGTTTTTTAGTAGTTATTTTAAAGTCTGTACTGTTATGCACGGCTACTACTAACCCCTGATACTGTGTATGAACAGTCAATGTTCCTGATACACTTGGATCAGTAACCAAAACAGAAGCTGTAGAAGTTGATGATTTGCCATCTGCATCTGTTGCTGTACAACTTAGATGATTTGAACCGGTGCTAGTAAATGTTTTATTAAGTGTAGTACCTGACTCTGTAAGATTCACATCATTCAATGCCCATGTATATGTTACTAAAGTTCCTTCAGGATCAGTTGCTTCGCACTCAAAAGTCTGTGCTGTATTGACATTGACCTGCGTATCACTCAACTCTTTTGTAAATACTGGAGGCTGATTTGCTGCAATACTCTCTACGCTCACCACTACTGATGTTGAGTTACTATCAGCATCACTTGCTGTAATTGTAAAGTTATTTTGTGCTTTTACCTGTGTTAGCGTAATTTCTGCACTTTGGTATTTTGTACCATAACTTCCTACTCTGCTTAAAGTATGTGTTACATTATTATCATCCACAGCAACTACAGTAAGAGGATTATTCTCTTTATCACTTACATAAGCAAAGAGTTTAAATGTATCACCTTTATTAATATCGACTAGGTAAGAAGTTGCTCCTGCACTACGGATAACCGGTGCATGATTTCCTACATAGATATGATCTTCTTTCGTTGATGTAAGCGCTCCATCATCGGCACTGATAGTTATGTTGTGATCACCTTTAGTCAGTTTCACTACAGCACCCGGTGTATAATCTGCATCATCTATTTTCATAGTTTTTGTAACACTGTCACCATCTCTGTCGTAAACATAATAGTTAACTTTGTAATCCCCATTTGGTATAGCACTATTTTTATAATAGTAACGACCATTGTCATTATTTATCAGATAGAGTCCGTTAATGGTTGGCGCACTATTAGCAGCAACTGTAAGATTTGTCGTTGCTAATGTACTTAATTTTCCATCACTTACTCTAGCTTTAAATATATACTGTCCCGCAGCAAGCGATGTTGGTGTAATACCTTGCATTGTAGTAGAATTCAGATCAAAGATACCTCTTATATATAAGCTTCCCGGATACGAGCTTGTATATGTGATATTATAATCAACACCTTTAACTAAAGTCGTACTTCCTACTGCTAAAGAGACTAGATTCATAGTATCTCTGTTTCTATCTATTGCAGAGATATAAAAAGGCAGAGTTTGCGTATTATCCACTACTCTGTTTCTCATTCTTAAATATGCTCTTGGTGCAATCTCTCTATCTGTAACATTAACAGAAGCATACTTACCACTGTCTGCTGTCTCAGGTGCTACAACAGAACCGTTAACATTTACAGGAGATGTTCCTGCTATATATCCCGCAGTATAAGCAACATTTGGTTTTACTTTAAATATCGCATAACCTTTTGCATTTGTATATTTAGCTTTATTATAGTAATCACGATATGCATTTGACTTAAGTGTTACATATGCATTGCTAACAGTTGCATTTTGATCATCTCGTGCAAAAACATACACTAAAGCACTGTATGGATTATCAACTGTAACATTAAGATCAAAGTCACACCCTTGTGTTGTAGATGTTGCATAGTTTGTACTGTCAACACCAACATTACTCCAACTTGTCATTGCACCACGATAAGAGACATTCCAATCAGCCGGAGTACCCTCTGCTAGATCTAGAATAGCTTTTCCGCCATACATATAAGCAGTTGAATAAGAGTTACCCTTTTGCGCTTTAAAAGTCAGTCCATCTACTTTATCGTTAAATTGATCTACAGCATAAACACATAACTCTTTTGGTGCCCCACCTACATTGATCTCAGAATCACAGTTAAGATAACCTTGCCATTTTTTATCAACACATATTGAAAACTGGCTGTTTGAGCTATCCCATAAAGCTTCTCCGACATAAGACCAGCTGCTTGTAGCATTATCATTACTCCAGATAGGAACTTGAAAACCGTTTGATGCATTATGGTCATCATCACCCCATGCTTCAATCACTGCTGCCTGAGAAGATGTAACATGTCTTACCCAGTACATACCACTACATGTACTTGCATCTTGCGTTGAAAGTTTCGATCCAGCTGCCATTTGAAGTTCGATAGGATTACCATCTTGATCTGTTAAGGCTAAAAGATCAAACGCAGCAGATTCTAGCGCATTTTCGGTCTCATCATCATCCGTAGCGTTTGCACTTAAAGATGGTTTACCATGCCCACTAAATGAACCTGGAAAGTGTGCTATATCATCTTCATCTGTTGAATCAAATGCCTGCATATTTACAGTCACACTCTTTACATCTGAACCAAATGACGAAGCCGGTATACTTGCTGTTGTCAGCGTACCTTCTCCCAATGGAATATCTGCTTCTGCTTGAAGCTCTGAGAGTGTCATCAGTTTTGAAAACGATGAGAGACCGTTTTCATCAGAGGTAATACCAAATTTTAAGAAAGTATTTGCTCTGTCTGACGTAGTTGCAGGAAGTTTTACAACCTCTGTTAAAACCGGTTTTGTTGATACATCAGCAAAAATAGAAAGAGGCGTATCTTTTGATAATGTCACGGTTTTTACAATCGGTGAAAATCCCTCTTTTGCTACAGTTAATTGAGCTTTTGTAGGTTTACTTGCATCCACAACAACCTCATCAAAGCTAAATGAACCATCACTGAGTACAGGTACTGTATAGATAAAGTCATTATCATCTAAAATACCGTCACCATTTTTATCTACTCTTAATACTGCTGCTGTATCTGTACTCTCCGTCACAGCTGTCTGTGATGAGAAAGCTCCTGTGGTCGTCCCTCCGGATGTTCCCGAACCAGTCGTTCCACTTACCACTGTTGTAGCGCTTGAGACAGCTCCAGATCCTGATCCACCAGAACCACTAGAACCTCCACTACTACACCCAACAGTCAATACAGTTGCACAAAGGAGCAATGTGCTCCCTACTACTGAATATTTCGTTTTCATTAAGTACTCCTTATTTAATCTAACACTAGAATATCATAAGGAAGATAAAAGATTTATAAAAATACTACAAGATTGTCTATGTTATATTATGTTATTTGTTCAAAAAACCCATTGATTTTTCACTATCAAAATTTGCATCCCGCTCTCGTCGGATTTCATCAGTAAAATCTTTCAGCGTAAATTCAGGATTATCTCTTACAGCAACTTTGTATGCTGTGTTTTTTATGATAAGGTTGATCTGTCCGCCTGTCAAAGAGTACTCTGCCAACTTCTCAATTGAAAAATTATCTTCATACGGTGCATCTTTTGGCAGCATTTTTTTCCAAAGTTCCAATCTTTGTTCTTTATTTGGTTTTTTAAATTCAATCTTATAGTTAAATCGTCTCGAGAATGCTTTATCTATATTTTCAAGCAGATTTGTTGTGGCGATAAGCATTCCTCTGAAATTTTCTATCTGTTCGAGAAAGATATTTTGCATCTGATTATGCATCTGATCAGAACCTGTAATGTTGCCACTGCTTCTTGCACCCAAAAACTGATCTGCCTCATTGAGCAAAAGAATTGGCTCAGTCTTCGTTTTTGCACTCAAATCATAAAAAGTATCAAAAATTTTACGGACATTTTTTTCACTCTCGCCAACATACATAGAGAGGATTTTAGAACAATCAAACGCAAGTATCTGACGTTTTAGTGATTTTGCCAAAGAGTATGCCGTCATCGTTTTTCCTGTTCCAGCTGCACCATAAAAAATGATGCGCGCATCAATACCACTCTTTTTATCTTTTATACCCCATTTTACAAGTCGAGCAACAACATCTTTATCTACCTGTTTCATCAAGTTTTCTAAAGTCTCTTTTGTTGTTTCATTTAGAACGACATCATCCAAAGAGGTATCACTTTCAATAAGCTCAAAAATATCCTGTTCTGCTACCAAAGCACCAAGTTTTAAACGTGTCACTTTTTTTGTTTTTTGAGGGTGGATGATACTTTGCAAAATATCATCGACTATGTAAAAAGAACGACTGATACCACCAAAAGGATTGAGCATCTCTTCATAATCAATAATTCCGTTGCTCAAAAGGTTTGAACCCTCTTCCAAAAGTGAACGGTTTTTAATCCGCTCATACTCGTCCAACGATATTAACTCTATAAGTGTATTCATCTCTCTAAGTGATGATTCTGTAGAACCATACTCTTCACGAAGTAGTGCAATAAAAATCACCTGCTCATAGTTACTCATCTTTTTCTGTTTAAAGAACTTGTCAAGTACCAGATTTTCTGAAGTCTGTTTCACTCTCTCTTCTATACGTTTTTCCAAAAGTTGCAGCTTATTTTGAAGTCTGTCAATCCCAAGTGAATGTTCATGAACATTTTGACGAATAACACTCATCTTTTGATACAACTCTATTCTAAAGAACTGATCTTGCAGATATTCAAGATGATCAGCATAAGGCTTGATATCAGGCAGATCCAGATCAAGTGTACCATCTTGAAGCAGTTTTAAAAAAGCAGGAGTCAAACCTACTGCAGTATTTAAAAGTTCTAGGGGAGTTACTTCGGAGATCTTTACAGGAGTAAAACTCTGCTGATGCAGCCAACCTAGCTCAAGCAGGTTCTTCAGTGCTTTGAGATGTTTTAAGTGTTCATAGTTTTCACTCTCATAAAGATCCTGCAATAGGTCCAGGACAAGCACATCATCTTGTCCTTTCATATACCTATGCGCAATATACTGCAACATAAGTGCTTCATCTTTACTACATTTCAAATGTATAAAAATATCAGATTTTTCAATCTCTTTCGTTTCTAAAAAATTAACTAATGTCTTCAACTGTTTCCTTAAAATTTATAACCAAGTCCTGCAGAGATGATTAAAACATTTGCATTACTAAAAGTACCTTCTATGTCATCATTTTTCACATCACGATCTTCTCTCATTGAATAAAGAGCTGAGATACCTACATTGAGAGTATCGCTTACATCATAACGTCCACCTAGTGATATTGATAAAGAATTGGAGTCCGGCAGTTCATAACTGACTTTTTCTTCAGGAATTGGAGAGTTATCATACACCATACCTGCCATCAATGTCATACCGTCAAGTTCCTGTGTAATCCCCAAACGATACGCTTCAGAATCTTTCCAATCTTTTGCAATTGGATTATCAAAAGAAGGAACCAAAATTGGTGAAATCGGACTTACATAGTTAAAATCCAATGTTTTATATGCAGACCAGTATGTTTTTTCATACACGATTTCAACTGTCGTATCACTCTCAAATGTATATGCTACTGCCAAATTTAGAGCAGCCGGTAACGGTACAGTAACACTTGAGCCGCCATCATAAACTTTAGCATTGCCTATGCTCAGTTTTGCATTCCCCTCTTCATGTAACTCTATATTGGAACGGTATGTTACACCAAATTCAAGTGCTTTTGTAGGCTTGTATGCAAGTGCAAGATTATATCCAACGTCCAGACTATCACCTGTCATATCACGCGATGCAGATGAAGAACTTTTTACTATTCCTGAGGAGTAAACTGCTCGCAGTCCAACTGCAACTGCTAACTCATCTGTTACTTTAAACGCAGCTGTCGGGTTTACTTCAACTACTTCAAGTGTAAACTCTTCAGCCTTATCTATAGCTGGTGAATCACTCCAACGCTTAGAGAGTCCAGCGGGAACGACTATACTTAAACCTACACGAGCATTTCCAAGTTTAGGGGAGACATAATTAATAGAAGGAATTATAAAAGATTCACTGTTAGCATCAATGTTATCTCCGGCTTGAGCACCAGCACCTTTAAAATTTATAGGATCAAGTCCAATGTAAATTAAATCAGCTTCTAGTCTATTTTCATCTTCCATAAAAATCATATTTGCCGGATTATAGTAGGCTGTATCAGCACCATGAGCATGAGCAACATTAGCTGCACTTAAAGCCACAGCATTTGTTGAAGTTTCAGGAATTTTATATCCACCGGCATACATCGCTGTAGCGGCTACTAATGATAAAGTAGTAAGTTGTAATAAATTTCTCATTATATATCTCCGTTTCTAATTGCGGCAAACCATTGAACAGCCGCACCATAGGCGGTTGGTCCACAATTTACATGTACAAATGGATGTGTAGCATCTTGTTGTTGTGCAAGTGCAGCAGTCGGTATGCCTGTAAGTGTTACATCTGCACCATTATTTTTAAATATATTGTATGTATTGTTTGATTCACTAAAAGGAATAATCTCATCATCAACACACTGAATGAAATTCATCTTACTTCTTGGCGTCCAATTATCAAGATTATTATCTTCAAATTTAACTTTCATTATAGAGTTTGCATTATTTTGATAATCATTAATAAAATTTGTATCGAAGAGTTCATCTGCTTTATGAGTATAAAAACCATAGTCGCCATTTGCAGGGTCAGCTAATCCAAGTATAGTATGAATAGCAACAGTATCATAGTCACCATTAAATGCTAACTGAAATTGAGAAAATGTAATTGCAGGATTCACAACTTCACTGATATTAACATCACTATAGTAATGATCATAAGAGTATGCCAGATCTGCTAAAAAGCCTGGATAAACCATAGTTCGTGTTGCATTTATCTCAATATCTGCCAAATCTTTTACATTGTAAGGACCTGCCATTGGAGCTACACCCATCAGGTTTACACTACCAAGCTCATTTTCAACTTTTTGCGCAGTAGCCATAGCGATATAACCACCCTCAGAGTATCCTGTAATATATAACTGATGATTTAGTACAACACCATTATCTTCCATATACTTCATACTTGCTTTTATCATATCCAATGAAGCACGTGCCGAAGCTTTTTTCATGATATATGGATGTACAGTGCCTTTTGAAGCACCAAATCCTATATAGTCAGGATAAATACCTGCAAAACCAGCATACGCTGATTCAAGAATTGCAAGAGAGTAGTTCGGTACAGAGTCCGACACCTCTACGACTGTTGGAGCTTCTGCATCTGCAAAAATTGTTTTGTGATTATCACACAGCATTGAAACAGAAAATGGAGCTTGACCTTGAGAAGCTCTGTAGGCTTGGTATGCATCAGTTGCAGTTGGTATAACCAGCAAGCCCGAAGCAACAACCGGAGCATTGTCTTCATTTACCGTATTGTATGTTATCTTTACTGCTTTATAAGCAAAGGCATTGGTAGCATTTACATCAATAGCACCTTGAACATATGCCAACATTGTTGATGCATTAATATCATCAATTACAGTTGCACCCACAAACTGGGCAGATCCTGTATCTACCTTGTTTTCACTTGTGCCATCAGTTCCACAAGCACTTAAAAGTGCAACTATAGATAATGCGACGATATACTTAGAACTCATTTTTATAGACTTTATCAACTTAAAATCCCCCTCACTAAAAAATTACACATAGTGTAACCAAAAAGTTCTAAAATTGTAATTTTAATCAACAAAAGAGTATAAAAGTTCTATCTCCTCTTTCCAAATCGTCTCATCAATAGTCTCTAAAATAAGAGGAATATCATTCATGCGCTCATCATTCATAATAAAACGGAATGCATCCAATCCTATCTCACCCTTTCCGAGAGAATGGTGTCTGTCAACTTTAGAGCCCAAAGGCGGTTTAGAATCATTGATGTGCATACCACTTAAATACTCAAAACCTACAATATCACCAAACTCATTCCATGTTTTATCATAAGCTTCTCTTGTTCTGATGTCATATCCTGCAGTAAACATATGACAAGTATCGATACAGACACCGATACGGCTTTTATCTTCTACCTGTTCGATTATACGCGCCAAATGCTCGAACTTATACCCAAGATTACTTCCCTGACCTGCCGTGTTCTCAATCACTGCTTTGACACCCTTCGTTTTATCAAGAGCGATATTGATAGACTCCGCAATAACGTCCAGACATCTGTTTTCAATAGACTCTATAAACGCAGCATCCTCTTTTTGTTTTTTAGTGAGTTTTTCTAAGTGGCTTCCGGGATGAAAGTTCAGTCTGTCAAGCCCGAGCAGTTCACAACGCTCTAGCTCATCTATAAACGCAGCTCTTGATTTTTCAAGTTTTTCAACTTCAGGATGGCCAAGATTGATAAGGTACGAGTCATGGGGCAATACATGCTTTGGAAGAATACCGCTCTCATCAAGCGCTTTTTTAAACTTATCTATAGTCTCTGTATCAAGTGGTTTTGCAACCCATTGTCTTTGATTTTTAGTAAACAGAGCAAAAGCACGTGCACCTATCTTCATTGCGTTTAACGGTGCATTATAGACTCCACCGCTGGCACTTACATGAGCACCTACGAATTTTTTATCTTTCATTGACATCTATTTTATATCCTTGATTTTAATTATGATATGATTTTTTCTATCTTTAAAAAAGCTCTCTTTTGAGTTTACCCTGTATTTAATATCTACATCTTTATTGTGAATAAGCTGAATAAAGCCATTATCGAGTTTTACTTTCTTCTCTCCACCATAAATTGCATCTCCCAAAATAATATTTTGTAAAATATCATCTGGGTAAGCAGCATTGAGGTATTGGCTATTGAAGCTGCGTTTACTCATACAGCCCTCTTTGACACAAATCATTTTATTGATATGGATTTTTTGAAACACATGTCCTGCTATAAAAAGCTCTAACTCAATAGCATCATCTGTATGACGAACATAACCAATATCGGAAAATTTTATTTTGGGGGATTTTATCGTGACGATTTTTGTATCACTGTGCTCATAGTTTTTTATGCTGCATGCACTAAAAAGAGTTATGAGACACAGAAGTAAATATTTCAAAGCTTATCTATTTTTGTAAAAACTTACCACATTTTTTCTCAGCAGTTCCACCGAATGTTTTTATCTCTACTGCTGTACCGTTTTTAGCAATTACCTGTCTTTTACACTCATCTTTTGCTATACACTCTTCATTTTTACATCCAATATTTTCTGGAACTTGTGCCATTTTCATTATCCTTAATATTTTTTGGAATTATAATCAAATTTTGGCAATATGCAATAGATTGTTCTATTTTTAAAAAGCTAATGTAAACTACTGCTATGAAAATCCACATTGACATTGACTGTTTCTTTGTAAGTGCCACCCGCATACTCCATCCGGAGCTTGAACATAAACCTGTAGCTATTGGTGGGAGGAGTGACACTAAAATTTTCAATAAAGATGCTAAAAATCAGACTGTAAACTTTGAAAATAGTGGTAGTTTTGTTCCGACTTTTTATAAGGCTTATGAAGATAAAGACGATGATATCGCTGCGTTTACAGATAAAGATGGAAGAGTACGAGGCATTCTTACTACTTCAAGTTATGAAGCTCGTGCTTTTGGAATAAAAACTGCAATGACTATTCGTGAAGCACTTCAACTCTGCCCTCATCTCATTATAAAAGCACCAAATATGTCACTTTATCAAGAACTTTCACACAAATTGCATGAATTTTTAGCCTCTAAAATTCCTCTTATAGAGCAGGCAAGCATTGATGAATTTTATGGAGATCTCAGCGGATGGGTAGAAGATGAGGATATCCCTCACTTTATAGACAATCTCAGACATGAGATAAAAAAAGAACTCAAACTTCCCGTCTCCATCGGTGCGGCAAAAACACGCTACATCGCAAAACTTGCCACAGGCTACGCCAAACCATTTGGATGCAAAACCATTTATGAGTGGGAGTTTGATAGATTTATCAATCCTATAAAAGTTGAAAATTTTGCAGGAATTGGAAAAAGTATGCAGCAAAAACTCTACAGTGCACAGATCAAAACACTTGGAGACCTACGTGCAAGGCGTGGTACACTAGAGTCCTGGGGTCCCTATGCAAAAGAGCTTTATAAGCGGGTAAATGCACAGAGTGATGCAGCCATCCAAACGCAGCACCGGCGTAAATCTATTGGCATTTCAAGAACATTTGACCCGATTTTCAATCGTAAAGAGCTTGTACGCAGAGTTCATATTCTTGCAAGACATCTCAGTTATGCCATCTACAAGCTCAATGTCATCCCTACACTTTTTCACCTCACTATAGCGTATGAGATGGATCAGAAGTCACATAAGAACATCTCTCTGGCTGAACGCTTTACAGAGAAAAAATTTGATGATTTATGTATCACTCTTTTTCATGAAGCAGATAGACAACATCGTCTTCATGTCATACGTATAAGTATCAATTGCAGCAGTTTTACAAGAGATTCAAAAAAGGAACTTTCATTGATTGGTTTCACAGAGGACAAAGCGATGCATGAACTCACTATAAAGACCCAGATACTGAGGGAGAAGTATGGTATTGACACCATAAAATTTGCTTCTGAACTTTAAAAAGAATTATATGTTAAACTTATACTTAAAAAGAGAGTGATTATTTCCTACAAAACCGCTAAATTGTAACGAATAATAAGAAATAATTAACTTTCTTTCCCATAATAGAGATATTTTTCCACACTTCAAATAAAATTAAGTATAAATTACCTAAGATGAAATATCTTATGAATTAGGGGTCGTTTTAGCCTCAAAGGAAGCGAAGAATTATATTAGTTTATTTTATAATTATTGCTTTTGTTATTTCATATATTGATGTAAAAAAAGGAATCATCCCAGATAGAGTAATTTTACCTGCGTTTATAGGTTTACTTATCATAAAATATTTTGAAACGACACTGACACTGCACGATTTGGCAGCTGTTGCTCTTGTACTCATTATATTTTTAGTGCCTATTGTTTTAAACATGGCATTTGGCGGCGGTGATTTGCGTTTTGGTGCCTTTTGTGCACTTTTTCTTGGCTTAAACGCAGTGGGTTACTTTATCATGTTTGCTGGAGTTATCCACTTACTGATTTTAATACTTTTAAAAAGAAAAAGTTTTGGTTTCGCTCCAGCTATGAGCATAGCGGCGTTACTTAGTTATTTTATAGGACAGATGTGAGAAGAGGTTCAGTTGCGATAGTACCGCTGTTTTTGGCAATAGCGTTGCTTTTTTGGTTTATCTGGTTTTTAGGGGGTGCAAACGATAATTTGCACAAGATAAATCAGATAGAAAATCTACAACATACACAAGACAGACTCCTGCAGGCTGCCATAAAAAAACGTTATGAACTAGAAGAAGCAGACCCCACGCTTTCAGATGCCGAGCTTGACAGTGCAGTAGACAAATATATAAAAGAGATAATGAAGGTCAATGGTATTGACAAAGATGAGGAGAGTAAATGATTACAAGAGTGATAGCTACAGCAGGTTTGTTGGTATGTCTGCAAAGTGTCTCTTTGGCAGCGACACAGACAAATACAACCTTCAAAACTCCTAGTGATGTGCAGCAAGACGAATATGGTAATGACTACATAGACAGAGAAGCAACCATCAGCACACAAAACTTTAAAGTTGACAACTTTTGGAATAATTTCAAAGAAGATGGCGCATCACAGAGCAATTATGCCACTATCTCACGCTCGGGTCTTTTTAGAATCACTACCTCGGCAACCTCAGCCTGTACTATAGATAATACTCTTGATAAAGAGGGATGTTCAGGACAAAAGCCTTTCTTGCTTAATGATGAAGTTCTTGATAATCCTGTAGCAGGAACAGATGATACTTACCAAGTTGTATTTACAAATGCAAATGACTACACAAACAATGACTACAACGGCTTTTATCCTTTAGATATACTAAGAGATGCAAAATACTACAAAGATAATACGATTGCAAGTGATGATACACAAGAGAGTACCAAAACCGGTTTTTTTGGATTTATCACAGGTGCAGTCGACTCGCTTTACAACAAAACCATAGGTATTGATTTTTTTGGGCAAAAAGATATTGCAGATGTAAAATATGCTCCAAGAAGTGACAATGCAGAAGATAGAAGACAGAGATATATTGCCAATATTATGGCTGGTGTAGAAAAAGAGCATAGAATGACAAGAAATGCCAACAGTGCCACGGCAACACCCATCAATGCTCCGACACTTAACTCTCCAGTATCACTTCTAAACTATGATGAAGCACAAAAGACCACTACCACATCCCAGTGTAAGTTTTTAGGCTTAGAGCTCTCAAGTGAAGGTGCGATGTGTAGAGTTATGAGCGGTTTTGGTATGAATGCCTGGATGCCATTCTTCAATAAAACAAATACAACTCAGATTGAGAGTAATTTTTTACTTGCCGATACTGAAAATGCACTTCTAGCAATGAATTCAAAAATCGAAAATGTTCCATATCTTCAAGATGTTGCAGGAGATGATAACGAGAAACTCTCTTTTTTACAAAATATCATCAAACCAATGACGGCTATGGCAGGTTTTATGAAAGGTATGCTCTTTGGAGAAGATAAAAAAGATATCGTAGCTGATCCTGTCGAGAGTGTTTACAGTTTTAGTGAAGATGAAGCAATGACACTGACATTTCCAATCACAAACGACGGTTCACAAGTAGATGATTTTGCCCATTTCAAACTCTTAAAAATTCGTTCTGTATATGCAGATAATATGAACTCATGTACTGTCAAGAAAAAACCGGGAATGTTAAAACCATCATCATGGGGACCGATAACCTTTTATGAAGGTGGTTCCAAAAGCCAAAAAAGTCCAAACTATACTATCTTTAACAAAGAGGTCTGGGATAGTGACCAATGGGTAGAGTGGTGTCAGGAAGCAACAGGACAAAAAGGGATGTTTGATTATCTATTTGACTGGACAAAGGGCGGTATTTTCAATCCATTTCAATGGATGAAAGGCTTTTTCCAATCATTTTTAAATATGATAACAGGTACTTACGAGATTACTAATTTTACAAATACCGTCAAACGGGGATTGATACTTGATCTTAAAAAAGTAAATCTTGATCCAATCTCAAAAAGAAATACAAGAGAGATAAAAATTCTCAATATAAACTCGTCAAACGTAGGAAAATAATGATAGTATCGTATGTTTCAAAAATAGAAAAAGATTGTTATGACTCACTGAAAAATGAGTTTACAGATGTAAAAAACTTTACATCAATTGGTGATTTTATCAACTTTTATGCTGCTAGCAAAAACAGAGATGTCGTTTTGCTTTACAGGATTGAGAATCTGGCTGACATAGAGGCGCTCTCAAATGTACACTTTACAAATAATATCTATATGATTTTAATTGGTGATGACAGTACGGAGTACTCTCTTGAAGCAGGACGTATAGGCGTAGATAAGTATCTCAGTTCCAAAGAGGCTAATCCACAGGATATTAAAAAACTCATTATTGCATCACAGAGTATTATCAAAAAAAGACGTGGAAATTCCAATATCTCTGTTTTTACAGGTATAAGTGGGGGAGTCGGGACAACAACTATTGTAATGAACCTTGCCAAAAGTCTTGCACAGGAGCATCCTGAAAAAAATGTTCTTTTTCTTGATTTTTCTTATACAAAGGCTATCTCAAATCTATTTTTTGATATGCCCCAACCAAAGAAAACAATCATAGATATAGCAACAGTACAAAACATAGAGATGCAGGAACTTTTTGACAACGGACTTGAAAAACTGAGTGACAACTTCTACTTTATACCGGGAATCCAAAAGCATACCGACAAAGAGGAACTTGAAAAACCACAAAACATACAGGTATTTTTAAACTTCATTATGTACATCAAAGAGCGTTTTGATTATATTTTTATTGATGTCGGTGTCTTTGAGGATGTTGATCTCGAAGTTGACATTCAAGAGATAGCTGATAATATTTTCGTTATTACCGAGTTTAGCATCCCTTCAATGTCTATTTTAAAAACATATATAGATATCATAGATAAAAGCGGCTGGTACAACAAAACACATATTATCGCGAATCGTGCTGATTCTTATGGAACAGTGACACATGAAGAGGCCAAAAAAATTCTCTCAAAAGGACTGCGCCATAATTTTGAAATCCACTACTCCCTTCCAAATGATGCAAAACATCTTCGTGAGTGCTGGAATGAAGCGCAATTAGTTGTAGATGTATATCCGGATTCCCCTTTTATGGAGAGTATCCGTCAGCTTAGTGAAAAATTCTTTATCAAAGACCCAACACTTTTTGAACATGCCGCAAAAAGCCAATCTTCTCTTTGGAGCAAGGTCAAAAAATGGCTTTAAAAAGTAAACTAAAAGAGCACCATAACACGCACGATACTATTCCAAGTGTGGCCAATGCCATCAGTGTAGATGAGAATCTCTGTGTTGAACTCTGTTTTCCTCTTATATACAGAAATGAAGAGTATTTCAAAATTGCCTGTAAGATTTATGACTCTTTTCTTGAAAAACTCAACATTAACGGGCAGCTCACTGAGAAGATGATTCGAGAAGTTGTGGTCAAGCATATCTCTACATTTAATGTACCCAAACACAGCATTAAGACAGAAATAGTGGATTTTGTTATAGACAATCTCCTCTACTATGGTCCAATCTCTACCATTATTAGAATTTCCGGCAGTAATCTTAATGATATTATCGTTAACACAAAAGATTACGTTGATGTTATCTATGACGGGCAGACACTTACAACTCCTTTTAAATTTAGAAGCGAAGAGGATTTAAAAAAATTTATCAACAGAATGCTCTCCGAATCAAATCGTAAAGTAGACGAATCACACCCTATCGCTTCAGCGAAACTTCCAGATGGGTCTCGTATTGAGATACAGATTCCACCGGTCTCAGCAAATATTGACAGTGACGGTAATGCAGGCTCTTATGTAACGGTCAGAAAATTTCGTGAAGTTCCACTCCTTTTTGAAACTCTTATTGATTCAAATATGATTGATTATAAGATGGCATATTTTCTACTAAAAGCCATTGAGGGCAAATTAAATATTGTAGTCTCTGGTGGTACTTCAAGTGGTAAAACAACATTTTTAAATGCACTTACCCGCTTTATCGACGGTGGCGATCAACTCCTTACCATAGAAGATACAAAAGAGATGAAACCGCAGATGCCGTGCCATGCGATACGCTCATTTGAGGCACGTCCTGCAAATGAAGAGGGTGCAGGAGAGATTACCATAGAGAGCCTTTTAAGAACTGCGCTGCGTTCAAGTCCTAGACGAATAGTCGTTGGAGAGTGTAGAGGACCTGAGATTGTTACGATGCTAAACGCAATGAACACAGGACATCCCGGTTCAATGACAACCATACACGCAGATGACACCAAAGAGGCTATTGTAAGAATAGAAAATATGTTCCTCGAAGCCCGTCCTACTGCAAATATGAGTTTTGTACGTTCACAAATCATCTCTGCGGTGGATTTAATCATACAGATTGTCCGTTTTCCAGACGGAACAAGACGAATTGTCAAGATTTCAGAGCCTGAGAAACGTATTGAGGAGAACGGTGTCGTCTCAATGCTTGATTTGTTTGAGTTTAAAAGGTCCATTAACAGTAACAACCCAATGGATTCAAGCGGAAACTTCAAAGCAATCTCCGCCTCTTCACGAGCTTCACTTAAAATGCTGCAAAACGGCATAACACTCGATTCAAGAATTTTTGATAATGAGTTTGAAGTCACAAAAGAGATACTTATAAATGAGCTAAAAGCCTTTCATCCAAAAAGAATGTGTGGCTGGAAAGAGAACTATATGTCAGAGATTATTCAATCCTCATACGCATCAGGTAAAAACATACTAGAAAGATGGCCTAACTTACAATAATGAGCGAATTACAAATAGATATCTTACTGATTTTAGTCATCACTTCAAGTGCAACCTTTTTTGCCTATATTCTCTATGTAGAGTACCGACGTTCACAACACATGCAATACATCAAAAAATCCATTGCGTTTACAGATGATGAATTTGCAGAGATACTCAAAGAGAAAAAAACTGAATCTAAAGCTTTTGTAGATAAGCTGAACTCTGTACTTGTTCATGCAGGTTTTACTATGTCACTCCCTGTTTTTATTCTTATTTTCACTGCGTTTACTCTGTTTATCGGCTCTCTCTTCTCTCTCTTTTTAGAGCACTGGAGCGGTCTTTTGGTAGGAATTCCTTTTGGGGCACTGCTCTTTAGCATGATTATGCAGTCTATTATACACAGTAGAAAGAAGCAGTTTAACAAAGCACTTGCCCTCTCCATATCCGTACTCGTAAAGATGATGAAAAACGGGATCGGTTTTGAGCAGGCACTGCTGAAGTCTATCTCCGTATCAAGTTCCCCGCTCTTTAAAGCGATCTTTGAAAACTTTTTTCAGGAGAAGAATACCATAGGTGAAGTAGAAGCGTTTGAGCATATCAACGACTATGTTGATTCTAAAGAGCTGCGCATTTTTGCACTGGCTATAAAAATAGGTCGTGCCAGCGGTGGGCAATTCTCAAACACACTTGAAAAAGTTGAGAAGACAATCTCCTACAGAGAGAAGATGCAGGAGAAGGTTGATGTTATTACGAGAGAGGGAAGTATTGGCTCATATGTTGTTGTCTTTATTACCATATTTCTCTATTTTGCACTCGATCAAAACTTTGACGGAAAGGTTAGCGGTTATTTTATGGAGAGCTTATATGGTAGATTCCAACTTTTAGGGATTGCTTTATGGGTCTTTCTAGGAATAATGGCAAATAAATTTATCACAAAGGTGAACAAATGATAGAGACACTATCCTACACCATTATGGTGGTTTCTTTGCTAATTATCCTCTTTTTTGTCACTCTCTATCTTATACAAAGATATAAACATGCACAACTTCTCAATGCCATCTTTTCCCATCAGGATGAGATTATCATCTCAAAAGAGGAGAGTGATAAAAAGGCTGCGTTTGAGCTAAGACTTATCCGTGCGGGTATTACACACAAAGAGTACAAAGAGATTCAACTCCTTAGTGTTGTTGCAGGACTAGCTATAATATCTTTGATATTTTTTCTACATCTCTCTCTTGTTTTAAATATTTTTCTTGCTTTTGTCGCGCTGCTTGTGATGATTTTTATGCCATATCTCTATCTTGATGAGCAGATAAAAGCACGTATTAAAAGAATCAACAACGACTTGGCAATATTTATAGATCTGTTGATTATTATCCTCGAAGGTGGCGGAGGACTCAACAATGCCATTGACAAAGTGACCATAGAGGGAGACAAAGTTCTTGGCAAAGACCTCCTCGAAGAGTCTAAAAAGTTTAAAAACGAATTTATCACCTACTCTAGTGAAGTTGCTTACAACAATCTCATAGAGAGAACAGGCAGTGATGCCATTGCGACTATTGTCGGCTTTATGCGTCTCTCAGAAGAGACGGGTATCGGTGTCAAGAGCATATTTGAAAATCAAGCGCAGGAGATTAAAGATATGGAGATGCTCAATGTAGAAAAACGTGCTGCAACGATGAATATCAGCATCACTTTTGTGATGTTTATCTTCATCTTACCTGCAGTCATAGCGATGGTAGCTTTTCCAATGGCCGCCGATGCTTTAATGCCGGGATTTTAAAAGGAGTAATATGAGAAATCGAAATACAAGAATCATTATGGGGATACTAGTAGGCTTAGTTCTATTTACCTCATCTGTTGCTTTACTATTGTATCTAAAACAGAGCAAGGCCAATGAAAACATTACACACAATGTCGAAGTCTATGTGGCTGCAAAAAATCTAAAAGAGGGGGATTATATAGGGGCAGATGCTATTACAAAAGCAAAAATTCCGCAAAACTATATCTCTTTTGCTCCGCTTGTTGCCGAGGAGATTATTGGGCGTTATGCAAAAGTTGCTATCTTTGCAAAAGAACCTATAAGAGCAGAGAAGCTCTCAACAACAAACCCGCTTGATAAAAAAGTACAAAAGCGCGTTGTTATGACAAGTGATAAAAATAAGACAAAACAGACGCTTGTCTCCACGAGTGATACTATCTCTATCCCTCTAAATATCTTTAAAAACAAAGACGCCTCTTTAAGAGCAGGAAATTTTGTGGACATTATCTCAGTTGTTCCTAAAAAACTTAAAAATAAAGAGTTTGCTTTTACTACAAAATACATTGCGCTTCATGTACCTATTCACTCTTTTATCAGCGATAACGTTACAACTGCGACATTTACACGAACACTGACACAGACAGAAGATAAAAAAATGACAAGTAAAATTATCGAAGCTGATACCATAGTGCTTGATATGTCCCCAAAAGATATCAAAAATTTTCTGGCACTCTACTACAAAACGCAGGCACTAAACAACAACAGAGCATACAACACTGCCAACTACGGTGGACAACTCTGGCTTGTAAACGCAGCAACAGATACTGATGCTGCAGTTCAAAAAGAGAAAGAGAAGATGCTGCTTGACAAAAAAAGAGCAGTTGTTAAAAGAAGAAGAAAAGTACAAAAGGTAAGCATAGCCTATGAGAAATAAGCATAGATGTCGCAAAGCATTTGGCTTAGGCCAGATTATGGCTACATTGTTGGTTGTACTACCTACGATGGCATTTATCGTTACCTTTATGATTGATTACTGGAGCATTATGCAAGAGGATTATAAACTCAAACTTATAGTAAATCAGGCTTCACAAAAAGCTGACAATATGGAAGATTTAAGCTCCTTTGATTTAGATGCAGATGACCTGTGTCCAAACGCAACACACCTTGTCTTCAGTAAAGCCAAAGATGCGGATACCAAAGGGCGGATAGATATAGTCATCGCCTACACACACAATGGTCCATATGTTAAAAACAAGCTTTTATCTACAAGTATGCATACATATTCATACCATGATCAAAATATGTCAATAATCGGCACCTGCCAATAAAAGAGGAAAAACATGAAAAAAATAGTATTACTGCTGGGAATTTGTCTAAATATTTTGGCAAACGACATTTTAGTATTTAGTAACGAGTACCAAGTACTTGAACTTCACCAAAAAGTTAAAAAGCTGATAATCGGAAACCGTGACATTATCAATGTATCTCTACTGAGCACCTCTGCTAAATCAAATACAAAGCTTAAGATATTTGGAAAGAAAAATGGAAATACATCTATACTCATAATTTATAGAAACGGTACAATTGAAAACTACCACGTTTATGTAAATGAGAACCTTGGATTTATACAGAAGATGGTAAATGTCATAGAGCCTTCTATAAAGCTCAGCAAGGTAGGAAACGGTTCAACTGTTATAGCAGGTACATTTAAAGATCCTCACAATAAACGCAGGATTTTAGATATTTTGCAAAGTGGCGGGATTGACCTCTCAAAGCTAATGGATTTAACCAATACAGCAAAAGTCAATAAGATGATTCGTACAAAACTCTACCTTGTTGAAATCAACAATCAAAAAGCAAAAGATTTAGGCGGTGTAACAGGACTTGGCTTTTTTAACCAGTATCTCAAACTTGCAGTAAATCCCGATGCTCTAAACGCAGCAACATTTAGCGGTTTTTTACTTGACAACACGGCTGCGTTTACTGCCACTACAGGAAACTCTGTTGTAGGTACGCTTAACTTTTTAGAGAAAAAAGGCATTGCCAATATCCTTGATGACACTGTTTTGATAACCACAGAAGATAAAAATGCAAGTTTTAGAGTCGGTGGAGAGGTTTATATCCCTGTAGGGCTCACACAAAACATCGGTTTTGCTCCAACTATTCAGGTAGAGGAGAGAGAGTATGGACTGCGTTTAACTCTAACAAGCCACTTTATGGAAATTGACAAATATATGCAAATCAATGTAAACATAAAAGACAGCGAGTTTGATACAAACAAAGAGCATGATGTACAACTGGGTGAAAACATCTTTGTTCCTTCATTTGTAAGTAAAAATATGCAGACACATGTTGTTGTCAAATCCGGGCAGGTTATAGCACTCGGAGGCAGACTCCATACTGAAGATACTGATACGGTCGAGAAAGTACCTCTTTTGGGAGATATTCCCATCCTAGGTGAACTCTTTAAACATACGGTTTCTGGAACAAAAACAAATGATTTGATATTTTTCTTAGTTCCTGAGATAGTAGATGCAAATGAAAATCTTGATGATTCACGTTTTTACAAAGAGTTTAAAGATTCCAGCAATATTTTTCACGATGTAGTTTTAGACCTAAATAATACAAATGAAGAAGAGCTTAGCTCTGCAAATGAAAACAACGATACAAGTAATATAAGCACAAGCCAAATTATGCCCTTGATTGAGCTAGAAGAGGAGACTAATGCAAATGAAATAATCATAGTCGACAACAATGCCAGCGTAAAAATCAAAGAGCTAAATCAAAGTCGCACTAGTATGGTGCAAGAGGGTAACACCACTACTGATGCAATTACAGCAATAACACCTCAAACAACAACACCAAAAAAACAAGTAAGTCCGGAACCTATGTTTGCTGTTTCTGCACAAAAGGTCTTTCTCAGAGATGCCCCGGTAGATGGAAAAATTGTCAATGTATGGATTGCAGGGCATAAATTTACGGTAAAAGATGAAAGATTAATCAATGGCAAGATATGGTTGAACGTAGATAAGAACTGTAGAGAAGAGTGCAAGAAAGTTACTCAAGACTATTGGATTTCAAAACGTTTTGTTTCACAATTATAAGTAAATATTATTTAAAGAGTCACAAAAAATAATTTGCCTTATCCCTGTAAACGCGCTATAATTGTCACATATTTATCACACATAAGGAGTGTTTATGTTAAAAAGTCTATTTAGACGTATTAAGTCACAAAAAGGTATGAGCGGTGTTTTAGTTGCTCTTTTATTAGTTATCGTTGGTGTTGGTCTTGTTGCCGGAGTACAGACATATATGCAGGGTGCTTCAACAAAAATACAAACATCTGCTGATACAGCAATTGACAAGGCTACTGCTGCAGCTTCAGGTACAGCCGGTAACTAATTAATGCCTTTAATGAGAAGAGCCGCTGCCAAGTTCTCTTCTCTCTTTTGCCTCTTTTTGTTATAATTCTCTTTAATGTCAAACAAAAAACTACTCAACCAATTTCGTGCATTTTATTTTAAAAACTATCCTCAGGATATGGAGACGCAGATCGCCTACTTTTCCGTTTTTGGAGGATTGAACTGGCAGATTGACACGACTGAGGATATCTCTTCACTTATCCGTTCTCTTATCTTGGAAAACTTTGAAATTCTCAATAAAAAAATTGATGAAATCACACTTGGCAATGATGCAAATAAAAGACTGCTCAAAGCTTTGGCAACAGGAGACAGAAGAATATTCTCTGCGTTTAACAAAGCAGGACTCAACAACGGCAATGGAGGTGCAGCCCTGCAATACTTTCAAGAGAAGGGAATCATCCAGCTAGAGTACTCAAGAGAAGAGCACCCCCGCGATATCTATCCAAATAAAAAACTCAAAAAAGAAGAAGCAAGATACAGAATCTCTCATAAAGTTCTCTTCACCCACCCTTTTATTAGATTTTGGTTTTACTTTATCCAACCCAATATCCGCACCATTCAAGAGGGTGATTACAGAAAAGTCTTACAGGAGTTTGCACTCAAACGCAACAGCTATACAAGTCTGGTCTATGAAGAGCTCTCCGAAGTTCTGCTAAACTATCACCTACGAGATGCATATATTATGAGCTCGGGAAGCTACTGGGATGCAAAAACAGAGATAGATATCCTCACCGTTACTCAGAGTGGAAAGATCTATATTGGTGAATGTAAGTGGACAAACCACAAGGTCAATAAAAAAGAGTTGCATAAACTCAATGACAAGTGTAAAAAAATGGGAATTACACCCACACAAATCATTCTCTTCTCAAAGAGAGGCTTCTCAAAAGAGCTACAGCAGATGCAGAGTGCACAACTTGCTCTTTACAGTAGTGAGGATTTTAGCAGTTTACTCAAAAACAGTGAGAAAAAAAGAGTAGTCGAAGATTTTATCAACTGACAATTCGCAATGCTTCATAAGCCTCTTGCAGTAGTTGAAACTTCTGCGTATAGTGCTGCAGCATATTTGGGTCATCATGAAAAACCGTATCAGGATGGTAAACTTTAACCAGTTTCTTGTAACTCTTTTTCAGGGCGTCCTGAGAAGCACCTACAGGGCACTCTAAAATAGTATAAAAATGTTTATTTTCTTCAGGCTCACTACCCTGCGTCAAATCACCAAAACTATAATTCGCAAAATCGGAGTAGAGTTTAGACATAAAATGATTGTCATACACATAACGTATCTGATAATGCAGTATATGACGTTTGTTTAAAGTACGCTCAAGACGCCCTTTTGCCTTATAGTCACTTACATCTATGACCAAAGATATATCGGTTCCGCGTTCAACATAAATTTCCAACTGCGAACGCATATAGTTTAATACCCATGCATTCGGGCTGTCCAGGGTTATCAGCACTGTATTTTTATCATAAGCATAAAGTTTCACCTCCACACTCTCAGGCTCTAACTCTTTTTCAAGTTCAACCCTGATCGGCTGATTCCCAAATTTAAGCATAGAACGTAAAAAAAACTCATGATTGAAATCATATTTTTTTGCATGGTACTGACTCAATTGAGAGAGAAACTCTACTCTCTCATCTTTTAGGTCTTCATTTCTAAAAACAAGTACGGCTTTAGAGAGGAACAGCATACTTCTAGAGTGTCTGTTTAGAAACTCTATCATCCACCCTGCATTTAAAGTTTCAAAATCAGTAGTAACTAAAATGAGATTATTTCGTAAAACAATATTCACAATTCTCTACCCTTCTTTTATATCTCTTCCAATTTATTTAATAAAAGCTAGCAATTTTAGTTCCAATTTCACCTACCTTGTAAAGCTGAATTATTGCAACTAATTCAAACTACTTTCATATTTATTATAGAAATTTTGAGTATAATTGCGATTATAGTTAACTTCCACTCTACTAAGGATAAGATTTGCGCGAAAATATGAATGAAAAATGTGCCGTTGTTGGAATTTTTGGTCACGAAGAAGCTTCAAAATTAGCTTATTTTTCTCTCCATGCCCTTCAGCATCGTGGACAAGAAGCAGCAGGTATCAGTTCTGCAGACGGACAAAAAGTGCATACCATTAAAGACCGTGGTCTTGTAATGAAGGTTTTTAATGAAAATAACCTGCAAACACTTCAAGGCAGCAGTGCCATAGGCCACACAAGATACTCAACTGCCGGAGATGATTCTATTTTAGATGCGCAGCCTGTATTTGCCAGATATGATTTGGGAGAGATGGCGATTGTGCACAACGGTAATCTCACAAATGCAGAAGAGGTAAGAAACAGACTTATCAAACGCGGCGCAATTTTTCAAACATTTATGGATACGGAAAACCTTATTCATCTTATTGCAAAGAGTGAAAAAGATAAACTTCTTGACCGTATTATAGATGCTGTACACAAAATAGAAGGTGCATTTTCACTTGTATTTTTAAGCAGAACCAAAATGTTCGCTATGCGTGACAGACACGGTTTTCGTCCTTTAAGTCTGGGAAGACTCAGCAATGGCGGATATATCGTTGCAAGTGAGACCTGTGCCTTTGACCTAGTCGGTGCAACATTTATTCGTGATGTAGAACCTGGTGAGCTTCTAATATTTGAAGACAAAAAAGAGCCTATCAGCATAAAAGTATTTGAACCTACACCAAAACATTGTATCTTTGAATATGTCTATTTCGCGCGTCCCGACTCATCTGTATTTGGACAATCTGTTTATGAAACAAGAAAAAATATGGGTAAAGAACTTGCACGTATTGAACCTATTGAAGCAGATCTTGTTATCCCTGTTCCAGACGGCGGCGTACCTTCTGCTATTGGCTATGCTCAAGAGAGTGGGATTCCTTACGAGATGGGAATTATGAGAAACCACTACATCGGTCGTACATTTATCGAACCAACACAAGAGATGCGTGATCTTAAAGTCAAGATGAAACTCTCTCCTATGACTGATATCATCAAAGGAAAACGTGTAATTGTTGTTGATGACTCTATTGTAAGAGGGACAACTTCAAGAAGAATCATAAGAATGCTCAAAGAAGCAGGTGCAACAGAGGTACACATGCGTGTATCATCTCCTCCGACTACTGATCCGTGTTTTTACGGTGTAGATACACCAAGTAAAGATAACCTCATTGCTGCAAATATGTCCACACAGGGTATCTGTGACTATATAGAAGCTGATTCTCTTGCTTACCTTGATGAAGCTTCACTTCTTAGAAGTGTAAACGCAACAGAGGATATCTACTGTACAGCTTGTTTTACCGGAAAATATATAGTTTAATGGAGCAAATATATACATTTGGGAGTTATCTCAAAAACAAATTCGATGCCAAGGTTTATAAAGTAGGTATCAATATTTCTGGATTTACATGTCCAAATATAGATGGTACGGTCGCACGTGGAGGTTGTACTTTTTGTGAAAATGACTCCTTCTCTGCAAGTACCGATGAAGTACAGGAGCTCAAAGGTTTTCATCTTAATTTGGACTCTAAAGAGAATCCATTTCTCGACAAACAGCTTAAACAGTTAGAACTCCAGTTTCATGCTATTTCAAAGCGTCAGGCGCAGGAGTATGGAGCTCAAAAGTTTCTAGTATATTTCCAGTCTTTTACAAATACCTACGCACCTTTTGAAACACTCAAAGCACTCTATGACAAAGCACTCTCATTTGACAATGTTGTCGGTCTTAGCATTGGAACACGCTCAGACAGTATAACAGATGAGACACTAGAGTACCTCGGTGAATTGGCCCGAGAAAAAGAGATTTGGATAGAGTTTGGTATACAGTCGGTATATGATACAACGCTTGAGAAAATCAATCGCGGACACGACAGTGCCAATGTCAAAGAGTGGATAATAAAATCAAAAAAAGCCGGTTTGAATGTTTGTGCCCACCTGATATTTGGTCTGCCTGATGAAACGCAGGAGATGATGCTTGAAACATCAAAACAGGCTTATGAGTGGGGTATAGACTCGGTAAAGTACCATCCTCTTTATGTCGTAAAGAAAACCGCACTCGCAAATGAGTTTGCACGGGGAGAGTTCACTCCTATTAGCGAAGAAGAGTACCTTAGTGTTCTTGTCAAGTCCATACAGATGAAGCCAAAAAATGTCACTGTTCAAAGAGTAACAGCAGGTATTGACGACAACTCTCTGCTGGCACCGCAATGGTGTAAAAATAAAAACCAACAGGTAAAAAATATAAACGCAGCCCTTAAAAAAGTCGGACTAAAGTATTAGAGTACTTTTAGCGTCCGGTTACTTTTGTAAACTGCGCTACACTACGAAAATATGGTGGATATTTAAAATAAATTCGAAATCTTTTTTTCATACCGGGTTTTAAATTCCGTGCCACAATAAACTTCTTTACAACAGTTTGAGGCTTACTCTTATCTATACCCAAACCACTTGAAAAAAATTCCAAAAAGCCACTTGGCTTATAAAAATTTCCACCTTTGACATTACCAGTGGCATGCCCCTTGTTCACAAGTTTAATCTCTAAAGTAACTTTTCCAATCGGATAATTACCCTCATTTTTCACCTCTCCGCTATAGGCTATCTTTTCAATACTGAGTATTCTCTTGTTTTTTAATTTGTACAGCTTAACCTCTTTTGTATATTTGTCAACTACAAAAATAGAGAATACCGCCATAAACAGAGATATTAAAGTAACGGCAAAAAGCATAGAGTACTTCATTTTTATATTTTTTTCTTGCAGGGAACGGATTACTCCGATAATAAAAATCACAAAAATAAATCCCAGTACTACAAAGTGCCATATATTAAATAAAGTCATCTACAATTTGCTCCTAAAGTTATATTGTAATCTTTTGAGTATCGAAAAGGTTCTACAAATAACTTAAAATTTTTCGTTTCACCTTTTAAAATATCATGCACTATAAGGGAATTTTTCTTCAGAGGTTTCAATTTAAAAATTAAATTTTTGAGCTTGTTAGAGCTATTTTTGTAAACAGTTGCACTCACTCTACACTCTTTGAAATTAAATTTTGATTCATTTGTAAGACTTCCCTGTACAACTATGGCCTCTACAAAATTAAGTTTTTTCTCAGAGATGAGTTTGGTGGAATTTTTAAAAAGATATTTGTGCATTTCTATGTAACCAAAAGTTGGTCCCACCATCAAAATAATAAATCCCAACAATAGCAGAAAAACAGCAATACCAATCCTCCTGCGTAACAAAACAGCAAGAAGCATAAAGAGTATGAAAAGAGCAAAAACAGCACCAAAGAGTATATAGTCATAAATTAATAAATTATGTACAAAGGCAACTATTTTTGCTTTCATGGAGTCATCTAATCTTTTCTAGAGTTTTTTTCTGCAATACCACTCATATCAAATCTACGAGCCAGTTCTTGTTTAATTCTATCTGGAGAGATATTTTTTGAAGCAAGTGCTACCAACATATGATAGGTTAAATCTGCTGCTTCATAGACCATCTCTGACTCATCATTGTCTTTATGAGCAAAACAGTACTCACCCGCTTCTTCTACAACTTTTTTCAAAATTGTATTTTCACCTTTACTTAAAAGTTTTGCCGTCCATGAAGTTTCAGGGTCGGCATTTTTGCGCTCTTGTATAGTGTGGTAGAGCGTATCTATAACACCATAAGTAGCTTCGGTATCTATTTCAACTTCAGAGTTAATCTCACCGCTCTGCAGCTCTGTAAAAAAGCATGATTTACGCCCTGTATGACAAGCAACACCATGCTGTCTTACTTTTATAAGCAGGGTATCATTATCACAATCAATAAAAAAAGATTCTATCTCCTGGGTATGTCCACTGCTCTCACCCTTTTTCCAGATACGCTGTTTGCTTCTGGAAAAATAGTGTGCTGTTTTGGTCTGCAGAGAGAGTTGCAATGCTTCTTTGTTCATGTAAGCCATCATTAAGACTTCATTCGTAGAGCTCTCCTGTACTATGACAGGAAGAAGCTCTTGCTTATCCCAATCAACTCTGTTTAGTATTTCATCCATTACTATTTAGCCGTTGTTCTTTGTTTTGCATTTTTCATATCTACCCAGATATTTGGTGTAGATCCGCCAGGTGTTAAGAAGATTTTTGCATCTTTGTTCACTCTAAGAGCATCATTGAACTTGCCTTGAATTTTCATCTGCTGTAGCTCTAAAAGCTGTCTTGTCAAAGATTTTGCAATAAGAAGATTTGCTTTTGCCTGTGCATCAGCGTTAATTGTGATAGCATCTGCCTTACCTTGAGCTTCAATTCTTGCTTGATTTGCTACACCTTGCGCTTCAGCTGCACGTTTAAGCGCTTCTTGTTTGGCACGTTGTACTTCTTGTTCAGCACGTTGCACTTCTTGTTTTGCAAGCTGTACACGTTCTATTTGATCTTTTACCTTTGTCGGTAAAATGATATCACGTAGTTGAATAGATTGTAAAACAACAGGAGAATTTTTCAAACTTTTCACATTATCTTGAATACCTAATTCAATTGCTGTTGCTATTGTATTACGTTGTACCGGAATTGATTCTGCATCATACTTTCCTACAACATTACGAACAACATCACGAACAACCGGATTAATGATTTTGTCTTCCCAGCTAAAGCCCCAGTTTGAAATAGTCTGTGCAGCAAACTGTGCATTGAGTCTGTACTGAACAGTAAGCTCGATTGAAACCGGCAGACCACGTTTGTCAAGTACTGTAATAGCCGGTTTTGTAATAATACCTGATGCATTAGAATTCGTCTCTATTCTGTTCGCATAGTTGATTATACGTACTTTTGTATCGACAATATAAACTCTCTGGATAACAGGGACAATAAAATGCAAACCCGGAAGAAGTGCTTGGTCTTGATATTTTCCGTTTGTACTTAAAATCCCGCGTTCACCCTCTTGAATAATCGTAAAAGGTTTTGCAAGAACAAGCATGACTACTATGGCTATCAAGACATAAACAGCCGCAGCTTTACCACCGCCAAAATTAAAATCCATATTTGGCATTTGTGGTCCTTTAGGACCTCCACTGTTACCGCCGCCTGAGTTAGACTGTTTATAACCGCCGTCCTCACTCTTTTTTTTGTTAAAATAGTCATTCATATCTGATGCCATTAATATATTCTCTTTCAAATTTTTCCCTTCTTTAGTCAATATACGTTAAATAATGCTCGTATTTTTTATCTCTGCCAAAAACAATATCAAAGTATCCACTTTGAATCTTTTGAGTAATTGCACCACGTGATCCTGTACCTATCTCTCTTGCATCAACAAGTGCTATGGGAGTGATTTCTGCAGCTGTTCCTGTTAGGAATGCTTCATCTGCAACATATACCTCTTCTCTTGTAATACGACGACGAGTCACAGTATACCCCATATCCTCTGCCATCTCAATAACCATTTTTTGCGTAATGGAAGCAAGTGCATTATCACTTGGAGGTGTTATGATCTCACCATCTTTTATCATAAAAAATGCCGCTCCGCTCGCTTCGGCAACATAACCTTGATCATCCAAAAGCAGTGCTTCATCATACCCGCAGTCTATTGCTTCATATTTTGCCATTTGAGAATTTAAATAGTTTGCAGTCGCTTTTGCTTTTCCCATGTTTGAAGTATTTGCAGGGCGTGTCATAGAAACTATTTTGAGTCTGATTCCTTTGCGCATTCCCTCTTCTCCAAGGTATGCACCCCACTCCCATGCTGCAACTGCAGTCTCAACCGGAGCATCTTTATGGTAGAGTCCCATAACCCCATATCCTAAGAATGCAAAAGGGCGAAGATATACATTGTCACCGGTAAATTCATTTTTACGCACAAGCTCTATTTGTGCTGCGTTTAGCTCCTCTACACTGTAAGGAATATCTAAAAGTGTCATCTTTGCTGACTCTTTTAATCTTTTTGTGTGGTCGTTTAAACGAAAAATTGCATACCCTTTTTCTGTTTTGTATGCTTTTGTTCCCTCAATCACACCGTTTCCATAATGAATTGTATGAGTCAATACATGTACTTTAGCATCTTCCCATGCCATAAATTTTCCATTCATCCAAATATATTTGGCTGCGTCCATTAAAATCTCCAAATTGTTATAATTGTTGCTATTTTATCCAAATTGATATTTAGGTTATATTAACTATTAAGTGAAAATAGATTATAATCCCACTTAATAATAACTATTAGGAAAAAATGTGAGTCAATATACACGATACGAAGATGTAGATCAAACGCAGCTACAAAAAGACATAGATGCTATTAAGCAGACAATAAAAGTGGGTCAAGAGGATTTTGAGCATCTGCTCAAATTGGAAAAATGGGGTCGGACTGCAACAGTTTCTGGTTTTTTACTTATAGCTACTGTAACGATTTTAAATACCTATAACTCCGGAATGTCTACTTTTGACTTTTGGTTTTTTGGTATTATCGGTGCCTTTCTCATCAGTGTGGGAAATGTTGCACGCTGGGCAAATGTAACCCACCCAATTCTCCATGGCGCATACGATAAAGTGCCCAATATCCCTGAGCGCTACACAAAAGCAGGTTTTGCAAAAGGAAAAAGAAGGTATATCGACTGGCTTGATTGGATTAAACCGGATGCATGGGCATATGAACATAACATTATGCACCATTACCATCTAGGTGAACTTGATGATCCAGATAATGTTGAAAAAAACCTGGAATGGCTGCACAATGCAAAAATTCCGATGTGGATGAAATATGCTGTTGTCTATATCTTTGCAGGTATTTGGAAACTTGCTTATTATGCACCAAATACACAAAGAATTTTAGAAAACAAAGACAATAAAAGTATGAATGATGTTAGAAACCAAAGTTATAACTTTTCCCCTTTTACAGCAAAAGGGCGTGAGTTATGGAAAGAGTATCTTCTGCCTTATGGTCTTTTTCAGTTCGTTTTTCTTCCACTGCTCTTTTTACCGTGGGGTTGGAGCGCTGTAGGAACTGCGTTTGGTTTCTTGGTACTTGGTGAATTTTTTGCAAATCTACACTCATTTTTAGTGATAGTACCAAACCATTCAGCAGAAGACATCTACCAGTTCTCAACACCACATAAATCACAAGGTGAGTACTACCTCCGTCAAATTATGGGAAGTGTAAACTACAATACAGGAACTGATTTTATAGACTTTTTACACGGCTTTTTAAATTATCAGGTAGAGCATCACCTCTTCCCAAATATGCCGCACTCTTTTTACCAAAAGATGCAGCCGATAGTAAAAGATATCTGTAAAAAACATAATTTGGAGTATCGTCAAGAGTCTGTGTTTAAAAGAATTTTGATGACTGTTGAGTTGATGGTTGGAAATACAAAAGTTCTAAGAGTCGAAGGAGTTTAATACTTCTTCAACTCACTGTTTATCTGCACATACGCTTCTAAAATCCCCGTCTCAAAATAATTAATATTATGTTTGCGTGCAAACTCTTTTGTAATTTTTTGTACCTTTAAAAGATTAAATCGCGGTGCTTTTGGAAAGAGATGATGTTCTATCTGAGTATTTAATCCTCCATAGAACCAGTGTACTATCATCCCGCCACGAAGTGAGCGCGAACCTCTCATCTGCAACTCCATCCAAGAGAGTTGACTTCCTATCTCATTATCAAAAACCTCACACCCCAAATGATTTGTAATAAATCCAAATGCAAGCCAAGGAGAGAGCGTGAAGTTGAGTGTCAGAGCAACAATAATCGCTTCATTGAAGGGAAGAAAATAAAAAACAGGTCCCCAGACAAGTGGCCAGTGAAGAAGCATTAAAGCAAACTCACCCCATTTTTTTCTACTAATTACAAACTTATATGATTGTATAATAAACGCAGGATACATAAAGAACATAGCACCCCAAAAGACCAGATATTTACTCTTTCTAAGCCATGCTTTATCACCTTTTTTATGTGTAAAAGCACCATCCATTGCGTTTATATCTTCATCTTTCTCGACTATATTACACCATGTATGATGGTTTACATTATGTTTATAATCCCACCATGAAGAGGAGTTACTTAAAATGATCGCAGAAAAAGGATAGCTCAGTTTAAATGAGAGCGACTTATCTTTAAAGTACTGTCTGTGAAGAATATCATGCGAGACAAATACCGCACGTGTAAAGACCAAGCTCATAAAAAGCCCCAAAAGGATACTCTTATATGGGAATGCCATATCTATTGAGTCCCAGTGAAACTCTACATAATAGATAAGTGCCATACTTATTATGATGGCTATCATCTCTATACTTCCTCGAACTGGAACTCTTTCTAAAAGACCAGCGTCCCTCACCTCTTTTTTTAATACTTCAAACATCTCTTTTGACATTACACTATTCCTATACTTAATACAGAATGATAACTTTTATTTGCTGAAATTATGCAAGAGAAGGAAAAAATGGAGAGGAGTTTAAATATTTTGGAGTAAACAAAGCTAAAAAGCTCTGTTTATTAGAATCTTACTTCTGCAGTAATCATATATGCGGTACCGTTGTTCGCATATTTTAGACTTCCTTTTTCATTATCTGTCACTATAACATTTCCTACCCATTGAAGATTACGGTTTTGCTCCCAAGCAGCACCAAAAATATATCCTTTGTTCTCTTTTTTAGAACTCTCTGCGCTCGGTTTTCTTTGTGGTGTCCAAGAGTCATAACGCGCAAGCACTCTGTACTCTTTTTCACTGCCTAAGCGGTACTCAGCATTGGCACTGTATCCTGAACCTGCTTGAGCAGACACTTTAGATGTAACTGTTCCTGTAGTTATCTGTTTTGTACGTGTATCTTTTGAGTAAACATACTGAGCAGAAACCAGGAATGATGGTTGATTATAAACAGTATGCAGACCACCAAAAATTAAATCTTCATTGCCAACAGCAACACCAGCATTTGTAAGTGTTTTATGTTTCATATTGTATTGACCAAAGAAAGAAGCATCCCAATATGTTTTCGTAGTTTGCTTGTCTTTTCCGTTTACCCCAAGGATGTGCGCAGTTGTTCTCCACTCAAAACTAACTCCATTTTGAGCATTTTGAAATGCATGGTATCCTTCACCGTTAAACAGACCAATATCGGCATCAAAATATTTTGTTTTTGTTTTTGTCATCACTCCAAAGTCCGCAGAGTTACTTAAATCCGGTCCATGATCTTTATCTTCTATAAGTACTTTTGAGATATTACGATAGTACCAAGCATTATGCTCTTCATAATCATGCCATGGACGGTGAGCAAGACCAATCTCTACACCGGTTGCCGGTAAAATAGCATTTAAATAAAGATACGCATATTTTGCACGAAGTTTTTCATCTCCAGTAACATCTTTAGACATATCAAAAGTTACACGATAGTATGATTTAGGATCATCCAAAAAGTATGCTTTTAATTGGAAATATGCACGACGGATCTCCATTTGTGCTGTTGTCTCTTGATTATCAGCATAGTCTTTTACATTAGCACCAATATATGTCAAACCTGAAAATTTTAATTTATCTGCTTTTGAGAAGACTGAAACTGATTTGTCTTGTATCAGTGTACGCCCTTCTCCCGCTTTAGTAAAAACTTGACCATTCTCATCTTGATAAAGCTTTAAGGCACCTGCGTTTGCAGCTACTGAACCTAATGTAAACGCAGCTAAAGCTGATAAAACAATTTTTTTCATTTTTGAATTCCTTTTTTTGTTTGTTGGTGAAAGTATAAAATAGCTAGGTTACAAAAAGATTACAGTATTACAATATATTTGTCCAACTCTTCTCTTTTGTAATCTTTTTGTAATCAAATTATTTTACTATTATGCTGACAGAATTAACAACAGGAGGCAAAAGTATGAAAAACATCAACAGTAAAACATTACTTACTCTCTTGCTTTTTTCACTCTTTATCTTTTTTACTCCTGTTGTGGATGCATCTTTTATTGATCTCGACAGTCAAACCCAAACCGTTTTAGAACTTGAAGAGGATATAGAAGCGGAAGAGGACAATACACAAGAGGTAAAAAACTTCTTTTTTATGCAAAAATCTTCATTGTGCATGATAACAGCAAACAAATTCCAAGAGCTTGTTCCATTGTATCCACATACATTTCAAACAAACACAGCACTGTTTAAACCCCCAATATTAAACGCATAGATACCGTTCTATTACCTACAAAGCAAAAAATAAAATAAACAAGGAATTAAAAATGAAAAAAACTGTTTTATCAGCTCTAACTGTTGTAACTCTAGGTTCTGTTGCTGCAAACGCAACTCCAAATCCGACTCTTGTATCAAAAAGCGTTTCTGAGGCTACTGGCATCGAACATGAGATCCTTGAGAGAATTCACTTCAAAGGTGATTTAAGACTCAGATATGAGAGTAAAGAGACATACTATAAAGACGGCACAGATAGTACAAATAAATATACGTATCATAATAGATATAGATTAAGATTGATCGCAGGAGTTGACTTGAGTGATAATCTTACATTCAATGTCGGTATGCGAAGTGGCTATGCAAATCCAACTTCAGGAAATCAAACATTTTTGGATGACAAAGCCTTAAGTGATTATTTTTGGCAATCACTCAGATTTAACATCTTAGGTGTAACATATAAAAATGGGGCTTCTACACTGCAAGTTGGAAGAGAGCCCTATATGATCTACAGACCTATCAAATCACAACTTATTTGGGATAATGACATCTCTCTCAATGGTATAAACTATAAGTATGAAAATAATTCTCGCATCATTAATCTGGGTATAGATCAACCAACATATGCTGAACAGGTGACTGCAAAAGATGATATTAACCTCTTTTTTGCACAATATGTAGAGAAAATAAAATTAGAAAATGCGCAACTAAACTTAGGTGCAGGCGTTTATTACTACGATGGTGTTAAAGGCAACACTCCTATTTACGGTACGAACAAGGGTACGGGTATGGGAAATACTTTAGTAAACGGTGTGTTTGAAAATGATTACAACATTGTAGAAGCATTTGGAGAGATCAAATTTAAAAATGTACTTACAAAACCGCTTGCACTAGCTGCAGGAATGGCATACAATGCTGCAGCAAGCAATAAAAACCTTGGATATGACCTGGCGATACAAATAGGAAAAGCAAAAAAAGTCCATGATTGGCAGTTGAAATATTCTTATACATATGTTCAAGCAGATGCCGTACTGGGTGCACATAGTGATTCTGATAATTTCGGTGGTGGTTCTGCTGCTAAAGGGCATGCAATCAGAGCAAAATACAAATTTGGCAAAAGAACCTACCTTGCCGGAACATTCTTTTACAACACACTCTTTGCAGGTAAAAAAGAGGGCAAGCCCGAAGCAGATTATGAGCGTGTGCAACTCGATGCTATCATAAAGTTTTGATACATAGCATGTAATCAATCTGTAACCTAACTGTTTTATACTTTCACAACTTAAATTTAAAAGGTGTAATAAATGACAAAAGTAATCAAACTTGCTCTTGTAGCTTCTGTACTTGCCGGTGGTCTTAGTGCCAATGATGTAATCAAAGGAAGCGGTGCTTCTTTTCCCTACAGTGTTTACCAAAAATGGACAAAAGCATATAATAAAGCTACCGGCATTAAGATTGACTACATCAAAAAAGGTTCTTCAAAAGGAATCAAAGATGCAAAAGCACGTGCAGTTGATTTTGCAGGAACTGATAAACCTTTAAGCCCAAGAGTTTTAAAGAAAAACAACCTTTTTCAATTTCCGGGTGTTGTTGGTGCGATTACAATGGGTTACAACCTTCCGGGTGTAACAGAGATAAAACTAAGCCGTAAGGCAATCGTTGCAATCTCTGAAGGAAAAGTTGCTTACTGGGATAACAAACTTATCTCAGCAGCCAACAAAGGCCTGAAACTTCCACATAAAAAATTAACATTTGTTCACCGTGCAGACGGCTCTGGAACGACATACAACTACACATACTATTTAAGTAAAGTCTCTAAGAAGTGGAGAAAAACATATGGTGCCAAAAAATCACTCAACTGGCCAGGAAACCATCATATCGGCGGGAACACAAATTCCGGTGTTGCAGCACTTATTAAACAGACTCCCTACTCTGTAGGTTATATTGATTATGCTGATGCAAAAAACAATGACATTGCAATGGCTGTTGTTGAGAACAGAGCAGGTAAATACATCAAACCCGAATTAAAAGCTTTCCAAGCTTCAGCAGCAAAAGCAAACCTGAACCCGAAAAAAGATTTTTATGCTGTTATAGCTGATCCAAAAGGTGATGATTCTTATCCGATGGTAGCTGCTACATTTATCTTGGTACCTGCTGAGAAAAAAGATATGGACAAAAGAGTAACAGCATTTTTTGACTGGTCATATAAAAATGGTCAAGATATTGCAAAAAGTCTGGGTTTTGTTCCGTTACCCGAGAGCCTGACAAGCAAAATCAGAACATATTGGGCAGACAAAGGTATTAAATAAGCCTTCTTTTTCAACTCCTGTTTTTTGGAGTTGAATTCCCTCTTGTAATCTCTTTGTAATCAAATTTTTATATAATATCACCATTAATTTCAATTAGGTACATACATGGAAAAACTCTTTCAAAAGGTTTCGTTTACAAGTGCATCTTTAGTGTTAGCCCTTCTTTTAGGGATATTTACTACTCTGTTTGTCGCTGCGAAACCTGCTATTGATGAATTTGGTTTAAAGTTTATCATTGATAAACGCTGGAATCAAGAAGTAGCCCTTCCCTCAGATATACTCAATGCAGAAACAACTCCCACAATAACGGATGAAGCAGCTGTCGATGAGGATGAAATCATTGATGAAGATGATGAGATGATTCTTGATGAGGATGAAGATGACGGTACGCTTACAAAAACCGTCTATGGCGGACTTGTACCTATTGTAGGAACTCTTTTATCTACTATCATAGCTCTTGCGTTTGCACTGCCAATCGCTATGGGGATTGCTGTTTTTCTTGCAGAGATAGCCACAAAAAACATCTCAAAATTTGTAGGAATGGCCATAGAACTGCTTGCAGCAATTCCGAGTATTATCTTTGGAATGTGGGGGCTGTACTATTTCGCACCGATTATTGCTGAAGCCTTTGGAGGGTATCAGGTCTCGCTTTTGACTGCAGGGCTTGTCCTTGGTGTAATGATTTTACCCTTTATGGCAGCGGTAACACGCGACAGTATGAACACAACACCCGATGTTTTAAAAGAGTCGGCTTATGCTCTGGGGGCAACAAAATTTGAAGTAGTAAAAGATATTATTTTTCCATACTCAAAAGTAGGTATCATCGGTTCTATTATTTTAGCATTGGGTCGTGCACTGGGTGAGACAATGGCCGTTGCATTTCTTATCGGAGCAGTCTACTCTATGCCCGATAAAATCACCGACCCTACTATCTCCATCCCCGTTGCGATGGCTGTAAACTTTGGAGAGGCTAGCGGACTTGGAGAGAGTGCCCTGTTTTATCTAGGACTTGTTCTCTTTGTACTAAGTTTTGCAATTATATCCCTTGCAAAATTTTATTTCCTCAAAAAGGCGAAATAATGAGACTTTTAATCAATAAGATATTTCTAGCACTTTCAATATTTTCGGCAACTATCGGTCTGGGATTTTTAGCATGGATACTTATCACTCTCTTTATACAGGGTCTTGGCTCACTACACCTCAGCCTTTTTCTCAATGACTTGGTAGATGGCGGGTTAAGAAATCTTATCGTCGGTCAACTTATTTTGGCACTATTGGCAGGAGCAATCGGAATTCCACTTGGGATGGTTGCCGGTATTTATATCCGTGAGTATGGCAGAGGCAAGTATGCTGCGTTTATCAGGGACTTAAGCGACATAATGATGTCAGCACCTTCTATTGTTATCGGTGCTTTTGTTTATGCTGTTGCCGTTCGTCCCTACGGAGGAGCAAATGGATTTGCCGGTATCATCGCACTCTCAATTATGATGATACCTATCATCATAAACACAACAGACTCAATGCTCTCACTTGTTCCAAAAGAGCTTAGAGAAGCGGGAATCGCTCTTGGCGCATCAAAATACAGAGTTATTTTAGATATTGTTATCAAAGCTGCAAAAGTCGGGATTATGACCGGTATCTTACTCGCTTTTGCAAGAATTGCAGGAGAGACGGCACCACTTCTCTTTACTTCAGAGACAAGTAACTACTTCAGCGTAGATTTAACAGAGAGTTTTCCATCACTAACGGTAAGTATCTATAACCTTGCAAATGAACCGGAACAATCAAGCCGTGATTTGGCATGGGCCGCTTCATTTATCCTTACCGTCATGGTTCTTATCATCAACCTTTTGGGTAGATATATCACAAGAAATAAAAAATAAAAGGAATAACTACTATGTCTGTTATGAACATTAAAAACTTTTCGTTTACATACCCGGGGGTTGACCATCCCTCTTTAAAAAATATTAACTTACAGATTGAGAAAAATAAAATTACAGCACTGATAGGACCTAGTGGCTGTGGCAAGTCAACACTACTGCGTTCTATGAACCGTATTCATGATCTCTATCCAGGAAACACATATGACGGCAAAATTGAACTACTCGATTTTGAGACAGGCAAGTACAGCAATATTTTAGATATCAAAAAAGAGAATGAATTTATAGAGTTACGCCAAAAGGTAGGAATGATTTTTCAAAAACCGACTCCTTTTCCTATGAGCATCTTTGATAATGTCGCTTATGGTCTTAAAATTGCCGGTATCAAAAACAAAACAGAGCTTAAAGACAGAGTGGAAACAGCACTTAAAGGTTCAGCTTTGTGGAAAGAGGTTCACGACAGACTTGACAAATCAGCAATGGGACTCTCAGGAGGGCAGCAACAGCGTCTCTGCATTGCCCGTGCAGTTGCTGTAAAACCTGAGGTTTTACTATTTGATGAACCTACATCAGCACTGGATCCTATTTCAACTGCTGCCATTGAAGAGCTTATCGTTGAACTTAGAAAAGATGTATCAATTGCCATTGTTACACATAATATGCAGCAGGCTTCACGTATCAGTGACTATACTGCATTTATGTATTTGGGAGATCTGATAGAATTTGACAAGACAGAGAATATCTTCCTAAATCCAAAAGAGAAACAGACTGAAGATTATATTACAGGCCGTTTTGGTTAAGAATACAATAATAAAAAAGAGAGGAAAAATTTATGTTACCAACTTTTAGGACGAATCTGGATGAAGTAAAAAATAAAATAACTTCCATAGGGAATGACCTTGTAAAAGCAAACGAGCTTATACTTGAGGCTTTAAAAGATTGTAATCAGGAGCTTTTTAACGAAGCAAGAAACTCCATCAAAAACATCACATCAAGAACTGATGAGATAGACAATGCCATTATAAAAATCCTGGCTCTGTATACACCTGAAGCAAAAGATTTACGAAGAGTCGTTGCCTATTTCAAAATTACAAACGAGATAGCTAGAGCATGCTCAAATACTCGAAGTTTTATCCGTGGATTTACTGATGTATGTAATGATTTGGATGTGCATACTATTAATGAATATACGCTTCCTATGCAGACCTCAACCGTCAAAGCGATCAAAACCAGCATTGCAATGATTAATATTGAAGATGCAGATGAGTTGCAAGAGATGTATGAGGATGTTCTTATCGAGGAAAATAAAGCTGATGACCTCTATGAAATGATAGAGAGACAGCTTGTAACAGAAGCTGAGAACAGTTCAAAAGGATTTGAAAAATTTCATAAAATGCTTAAAGCATTAAGAAAAAGTGAAAAGATTGCAGGTCGTGCAATCAGTGTTGCCAACCTCCTTGTTTACATCAAAGTTGGCGGAACAATACACAACTAAAACTGCAAAGGTAAAAAGTGTTAAAATTTCATCAAATAATCTTACGAAAATTCTTAATACTTTTTACGTTCCTATTTATTATCATAGGAGTTATCGTCCATTACTGGACATATGAATACTACCTAGAATCTTCCAAACAGTCACTCCTGCAGGATGTTGAACTTATTTCATATACTTTAGATAAAAACACTGACTTGGATCTACTTGCCAAAAAGATAAAAAACAATCTTCAACTGCGTTTGACAATTATAGATCAAAACGGGCTTATACTCGCCGAGTCAGATAAAGATAAAAAGAGTATGGATAATCACAGATACAGACCCGAAATCTTACAATCAGACCGTGAAAATTTTGGCTACAGTATTCGCTATTCACGTACTCTACAGAGAGATATGCTCTATGTGGTCAAAAAAGTCAGTTTTAACGACAAATATATTTATATCAGGCTGGCAAAAGAGATAAAAGGAATTTATGTAGAATTTTTAAACCTTGGCATCAAAATCTCTGCTGTGCTTGTTCTCTTTTTTATTATTTTATTTATCCTGAGCTATAAGATAAATACACAAATCCAACATGAAACAAACAAAATTGTAAATTTTTTAAAAGCACTGACAAAAAAAGACAAACCGACATATATCTCTTCAAGATACTCTCAAGAGTTTGCACTCATCACGAGCCTGCTTACAAAAGTTTCCAAAATTCTTGCAAAAAAAGACAAACAGCAGGAGAAATATACTCGTAAACTGCAAAATGCAAATGCACAAAAAGATGATATTATCTCTGCTATAAGCCATGAATTTAAAAACCCCATTGCTGTTGTCAACGGATACTCTCAAACACTTCTTGAAGATGAAAACCTCAATCTCTCCATACGCAAAAAATTTCTGAAAAAAATCTATAACAACGGGGTAAAACTCAGTAATCTTATAGATACGCTGCGACTCTCTATAAAACTTGACGGTGAGCAGCTCTCCGTAAAAAAAACAGAGGTCAATCTCTACGAACTCTCTGTAGAGTGCGTAAAAAATCTACAGATAAACTATCCTCACAGAGAAGCGTTTGTAGAAGGTGATACAAACGCAACCGTAAAAGCGGACAAAACACTGTTGGAAATAGTTATTACAAATCTCATTGAAAATGCTTTTAAATATTCAGAAGATGAAGTGCATATCGTTATCTCTTCAAAACATCTTGAAGTAAAAGACAGCGGAATCGGCATAAAAGAGGATGACTTAAAAAATATTACTGAAAAATTTTACAGAGTACATACAAACAGTTGGAACAACTCTCTTGGTCTTGGTCTCTTTTTGGTCAATAAAATTATCAAACTCCATAACTTTTCCCTAAATATCAAGAGTAAAATAAATAAAGGCTCCAGCTTTAGCATCGAGTTTTAATAATAAGCATACCTTAACTATAACTTTACGAAACATATCTGTCAGATGATTATTTTTTCATCAATATTAAAACAATATTTACAAATTATTGAGATATACTACAAACAGATAAAATTCAGGAGAAAAATTAATGGCAAATTTTGTTAATAATATAGAAGAGTTCTTTTCATTTTGTAATGAAAATGATGTACAATTTGTAGATTTAAGATTTAGTGATATAAAAGGTGCTTGGCATCACCTGACATACCGTTACAGTGCGGTGAATGCAGAAATTTTAGAAAACGGTTTCCCTTTTGACGGTTCTTCAGTTGAAGCTTGGCAGCCGATTAATAAATCGGACATGCTTTTAAAAGCAGATGTTCCAACAGCATTTCTTGATCCTTTTACTGCTGATCCTACTATTATTCTTATCTGTGATGTTTATGATATTTACAAAAATGAACTTTATGAGAGATGTCCGCGTTCAATTGCTAAAAAAGCGTTAAAACATGCAGAAGAGATTGGAATTGCCGATGCAGCCTACTTCGGTCCGGAAAATGAATTCTTCATTTTTGATGATGTTAAATTTGTTGATAATATTAATGAAATGGGATTCAAAGTAGATACAGAAGAGGGTGAATGGAATTCCGGCACTGAATATGACGAAATGTACAATACAGGTCACAGACCTGGAACTAAAGGCGGCTATTTCCCTGTAGCACCGACAGATTCTATGGTAGATATGCGTGCTGAAATGATGCAGG
>CAZCMR010000008.1:9459-50074 GCA_964499805.1 uncultured Sulfurimonas sp. | reverse complement strand
ATACCATTTTTTCAAGAGTATCAAATGCAACTTTATTTATGGTCTGCTATTATCTGGAGTATTCCATTTATGATTTTTATAAAAGTGTTTTTTAGATTTTTACTTGAGCCTAGGGCTGATGGAATAAAGGGATGATTTTTTTATTGAATTTCTTGACTTTTGGTATGCAATTATTTGGAATCAAACCAATATCCCTTACTTTCTTATCATAAAAAATTTTGATGTACATCAAGCGTTTTTTATGAAAACAATATTATAATTGCGTGTTATGTCAAGGGGCATTGGATGCGATTTTTTTTAGTTTTTTTTATACCATTGGGGTTGGTCTATGCCCAAGAGAACCTCTCTGCACTACTTGACTCTTACAAACACGAATCAGAACTCTCTAAAATTACCAAACAGGAAGAGGCTGGTGTTCTTGATATCTATACACATCATGATTTAGAGGTGATGCAGGCCAAAACATTTCAAGACATTTTAAGAATACTCCCTGGTTTTCATCTAAAAAGAACACCAAACAATCTTACTTCTTTGCAAAAACCAACAACTCCGGCAATTCAGCTTACCTCTGTGCGCCTCTATATTAATGATCATGATATGAGTTCAAGCTCTTTTGGAAGTGCCTTTTTAATTTGGGGAGAATTGCCCATAGAGTATATAGATCATATTGAAATTTATAAAGGGGCTTCCTCTATAGAGTTTGGAAATGAAACTGCTTCTATTATCATCAAAATGTATACAAAAACTCCGCAGCGTGTAGAGGGAGGGAAAATACGTTTTTACGGTGATAACTATGGTAGTAAAAATGCGGATGCCTATTTTGCCTCAACAAGCAATGAACTCTCTTATTTTGCCTATGCCAATATCAACAATATTCAAAGAAAAAAGTACTATAACATATACAATAATGAAAACTATACATTAAAAAGTAATCAGTCCGGACATAATCTTTATGCAAATTTACAGTATAAAAAATGGATTCTCGAATTGGGAAGTTACTATAAAAAGAGCGATGATTTTTTAGGTATAGGTATCAACCGTACACCAGAGGGAGGAGATCTTAATGCACATCACAACTACATACATCTTAGTAAAAAGTTTAGCAATAAGATAAAATTACAACTCTCCTATGATAATGCCTCTTATGATAGAACATATATTGATCCCAATGGGATACATATTGCAAACGGACCCATTATCAATAATTACAATATTGATTTTAATGATGAAATCTTTTCCATCATCTTAGAAAAAAAAATAAAGTCAAAAAAACACTCCTTCTTACTTGGTTCCTTTTATAAAAAGAAAAATTTTTCGGAAAATGGTCTCTTTTCTGATAATCAAGCCACTTATTCATATGCTAGCAACTATTCAAACAGCTTAAACCTCTACTCTGTGTATGCAGAGTATAGCTATGATTATGATATTCATACCAGATTAATCGCCTCGCTTAAAGAGGACTTTTTCCGCTATGAAAAAACTATTCCATCAGATAATGAGCTTGCTGCAAAAATTGGTGTGATTAAACGCATAAATAATTTTCAAATTAAAGCATTTGTCACAGATTCTTATGTTCCAATAGCATTCTATCAACTCTATAATCCAGACAACATACCCTACAAAACAAATCCAAACCTAAAGAATATGCATCTGCTTGTAGGAACATTCTCTCTAAAATATACAAAAAACAAACATAGTGTAAAACTTATCGCTGCAAAAAGCAGACTCAAAGATATTGTAGTCTACAACCGATCCTTGTCTTATGGCTATACAAACTCTTCAGAGCATGTGGACTTTACACGTTTTGAAGTTGATTATACCTACCTTTTTGATTTAAACAATAAGTTCACTTTTGATACTTTTTACGGTAACAACAGTAAAAATGTTATCTCAAGCCCTGAATATGGATCCATTGTACAGCTTTTTTCAAAATATAAAAAATTTGACATTTACAATGAACTTGTCTACAAAAGTCCCTATAAATACCTTGCACTTTCTGTAGGCCAATCTTTTAACTACACCGCATCACTAAAATACCACTATTCAAAAGATTTTTCTCTTGGACTCAGAGGAGAAAATATCTTTAACAGTGCTTACAAGCAGATATATCATAAAATGCAATATGCCATACCTGTAACAGACCAAAAAATTTGGTTTAATCTGGAGTATCTGTTTTGAAAAAACTTCTTTTTTTCCTTCTTTTGGCTCCGCTGCTCTTAGCATCTGATATAAAAACAGAACAAAAGATTTATACCCTGATTATTCACTCTCTACTGCCTCAAAAAAAAGAGATAAAAGTATGGTGTGATGACAAGGCAAAAAAGGAACTTATCGATTCTATTCCCAAGGTACGATACATTCTAAATCCTGAGAATGCAGACTTTTTACTGCTTAGTAAAAATCAAAAAATACAGACAAAAGGAGTTAAGTTTGTTACCAACCTAAAACTTCTTGAAGCAGGAAAAGACAGTGTAGTCGGCGGTTTCTTTTGGCAAAAGGGAAGACCAAATATTTTATTTTTGAAAAAAAATCTACAAAAGCATCATATAAAACTTCCAAAATCCATGCAAGAGTATATTGAGGAGGATATATGAAGCATATTAAAAAGATTTATGCTTTTATATTCTTTTCTATTATTGCGGCCATTCTTTATCTGTTTTATGCGACATCCCAGATCCAACAGACACTTAATACAAACGTAGAAAATATTTTTATTAAAGAAGCGCAAAGTTTTGCAAAAAATATTAACGAAGAGATGCTAAAACATATCCAACACAACCCGTATGAAGAGTTAAAAAAGAATCCACAGCTCCAGATGAATATGGAACATGCCATCTCCATTCTTGTAAATAATTCTTTTAAATATATTTTTGTACTCTATAGAGATAAAAATGGAAATTATAGATATCTTCTTGATGGAAGTAAAGAAAAATCTCATTTTAACCAAAGACTCTCTGTAGATAAACTTTTATGGAATAAAGTCTATGATACACAAAAACCACTTATCTTAAATCAGCAAAAATTAGATAGCCTTTGGATAACATACCTCAAACCGGTAATCTTTGACAAACAAACAAAAGCCATAATAGCCATTGATTTTTCAACAGAACTTCCGCAAAATATCTACCATGCAATCAAGCCACTGAACAAAATATTTTTTTATATTTTCATTGCAATTGGACTACTGATACTTATCCTGGTTTATCAAAGCATTATAGGCATGAAAGTAAAAAGAGAAAGTATCACAGATCCTCTTACCCAAACATACAATAGAAACTATTTACGAGATCTGCTAAACCACATAGATATAACAAACTACCAAATCATAATGCTCGATATTGACCACTTCAAACAGATAAATGACAACTATGGACATAAAGCAGGAGATTATATTCTTGCAATGACCGCACAACTCATGCAAAAAGAGATTCGCGAGAACGATATACTTATCCGCTTTGGAGGAGAAGAATTTTTAATTTTTATCAAAAAATCTTCAGCTGATACACATCTGGCATATAATATAGCGCAGCGTGTACGAAAAACTATAGACTCACATCTCTTTAATTATGAAAATAAAGAGATCTCAATAACTGTTTCACTGGGAATCACTTGCCAGCCAGAACACTTTAAAAGTGCCTCTCTTGCAATAAAAAATGCTGATGAGATGCTCTATATAGCAAAAAGAGAAGGGCGCAACAAAGTTGTAGCGACTATTCCAAATAGATCCGCAACAAATGAGATGCAGTTAAAATCAATTGATGATGTAAAAGCGGCTCTTGATGAAGAGAGAGTGATCTGTTATTTTCAACCAATTTACAACACACAAACGGAGGAAATTCTTAAGTATGAAGCACTTGTTCGCATAAGAGAAAAAGATGGCTCTATCACTCCTCCTTTGGCATTTTTAAACAGTATTATGTATACAAATATCTATAATGATCTGACAAAAAAAGTTTTAGAGAGTGTTTTTAAACAAATCAAAGAGAAAAAAGTAGTTATTAGTGTAAATCTAAATTTTTCAGATATTCTCAACAATAAAATATTTGACCTCATAATTGATGAACTTGAGACACATAAGGATCTCTCCTCATGGCTTATTATTGAACTTCTTGAATATGAATTGATTGAGGAGATATCTATAATTCAAGACCATCTTTTACAAATAAAAGAGTATGGGGTGAAAATTGCTATAGATGACTTTGGAAGCGGCTATGCAAACTACAATATCTTTAAACAGCTTCCTATTGATATATTAAAAATTGATGGTTCTCTTATTCGAGATATTAATACTTCCGAGGCAAGCTATAAGATTACACACTCTATTGTTCTGCTTGCAAAAGAGTTCAACATCACCACTGTAGCAGAGTTTGTACATTCACAAAGTGTTCTAGAAACCATTAAAGAGCTCCATATTGACGAGGCGCAAGGATTTCACCTTGCAAAGCCATCGCCCTACATATGATTTTAAAAATCATCATCAAAAGAGAGAGAACCTTTTGAATAATTTGTTACCGTTCCTTCAAAGAAATTTGTTTTTTGATCATTGAATTTTGCAAAGTCATCTACCCATTTGATAGGATTGGAAACATTGTAGAGTTTTTCAAAACCTACAGAAGTGAGTCTGTCGTCTGCAAGATATTTAATGTACTGCTCTACGATATCATCAGTTAAACCAAGAATCTGTCCTTGTGTGATGTATTTTCCCCAACTGCTTTCAAGCTCAACTGCTTTTTTGAACATGTCATATACATCTTCTTTGAGTTGTTTTGTAAAAAGGTCTGCTCTCTCTTTTCTTAGTGTATTGATAAGATTTTGAAAAAGCACAAGATGCGTTACTTCATCACGTTGAATAAAACGGATCATCTGTGCACTTCCAAGCATCTTCCCAGAACGGGCCAAAGTATAAATGTATGTAAACCCGCTGTAAAAGTAGATACCCTCCAAAATCTGGTTTGCAAAGCAGGCTTTTAAGAAGTTCTCATCCGTTGGATTTTTTGCTAACTCTTGATAAACAGCAGCAATTGAATCATTTTTATGTTTTAACATCATATCACGACGCCAAAGGTCATAAATCTCTTCAGAATTTGTTGATATAGAGTCAACCATAACAGCATAACTTTGTGAGTGCAGTGCCTCTTCAAATGACTGACGCACTAAAATAAGATTGATTTCCGGTGCTGTTACATAAGGATTTACATTATCAATCAAGTTATTTGTTTGGAGTGAATCCATAAAGATGAGTTGTGAAAGTGCTTTGTCATAAGCAGTTTTTTCAGCATCTGTCAGCTGCTTATAGTCATTCACATCACGGGTCATATCTACCTCTTTAGGAAACCATGTGTTATTTAACATCATCTCCCAAAGATTATATGCCCATTGGTATTTTATATTGTTAAGCTCAAAAATACCTGTTGGATTACCACCAAAAACCTTTCTATCATTTACATTTTCAGTTGAGTCTGGATTATATATCTGTTTTCTGTTCATTAAAAATCCCATCCTAGTTATAAGTGGTTGATTTTATCATTATGTCTATTAAAAACTGATTATTAGATACAATATAAAATCAAATATTGAAGAATGATTATGGATTTTACAGTAAAAAACTTACTCTCAAACAAACATATACAAACGAGTTATGCCACACTTTTTAGAAAAGCTTTTTTAAAAGAGTTCGAAATTGAGGAGTTTACACTCAGTGATGGAGACTTTATAGAGATTTTTTGGTATAACAAACGCAGTAACCCTAAAAAAATTGCTCTTTTGTTTCACGGACTTGCCGGTGCTTATGACTCTCCCTATATTCAAGGAACCATCAATGAACTCAGCAAAAAAGACTTTTCATGTGCTGTTGTCCATTTTCGTGGCTGTGGCTCTAAAGATAATATCAAAGCCCGTTCTTACCACAGTGGGGAGACAGGAGATAATCTTGAATACCTGACATATCTGCATAAAAAGCACAAAGATGCAAAAATCTACTGTGTGGGGTACTCTTTGGGTGCAAATATGCTCCTCAAACTACTAGGTGAACTCAAACAAAACAGTTTTATAACAGCTGCAGTTGCTGTTAGTGCTCCTATGCAGCTTGAAATTGCTGCAAAAGTCATCAATACAGGAGTGGCAAAAATCTATCAAAAAAGGCTTCTTGATGATTTAAAAAAAGCTCTTTTAAGAAAATATGAAAAATACGATCTGAAAAAGCTTATTGATTTAAACAAAGACGACCTGAAAAAGATTACAACAATTAGAGAATTTGATGAACGCTATACTGCACCAATTCATGGTTTTTCATCTGCCGATGATTACTATAAAAAATGCAGCTCAAAACAGTTTTTAAAAGATATTCAAACACCGACACTTATCATCCATGCCAAAGATGATCCGTTTATGAGTGATGAAGTAATTCCAAAAAAGAGTGAAATATCAAACTATATTACTTTGGATATAAGTGAAAAAGGTGGTCATGTAGGATTTATAGAGGGAAGTATCTTCAAGCCAAGATATTGGCTTGAAAAAAGAATAGTTGCGTTTTTTGAACTATTTTCGTGATTGACGTTTTCTTTCGTTTTCTGTAAGGTATTTTTTACGGATACGAATATTTAGCGGAGTAACTTCAAGAAGTTCATCATCTTCTATCCACTCTAGTGCACGCTCTAGTGACATATCACGTGGTGGAACAAGTTTGATCGCTTCATCAGCACCTGAAGAACGGACATTTGACTGTGCTTTACCTTTAATAGGGTTTACAACTAAATCATTTGAACGTGAGTGCTCACCAATGATCATACCTTCATATACTTTTGTTTGTACACCGATGAAAAGTACACCACGATCTTGAATACCAAAAAGTGAGAACGCTAAAGTTTCACCATCAGTCATAGACACAAGAGCACCATAACTTCTAGACTCAACAGAACCTGTAAATGGACGGAACTCTAAGAAAGAGTGATTCATTACACCCTCACCTTTTGTATCTGTCAAGAACTGTCCACGGAATCCAATAAGTGCACGAGCAGGAATCTCAAACTCTATACGTTGGAAACCTTGACCCATAGGAAGCATAGATTTCATCTCAGCTTTACGTTTACCTAAACGCTCGATGACTGTACCACTTAACTCTTCAGGAACATCAATTACAAGGTGCTCAAATGGTTCACATTTCACACCGTCAATCTCTTTTACGATAACTTCCGGACGAGAAATAGAGAACTCATAACCTTCACGACGCATATTTTCAGCAAGAACAGTGATCTGAAGTTCACCACGTCCACTTACTTTAAATTTACCCTCACCAACAGTCTCAAGACGCATTGCAACATTTGTACGCATCTCAAATTCAAGTCTGTCTTTGAGTTTATTTGAAGTTACGTGTTTACCCTCTTGGCCTGCAAGAGGAGAGTCATTTACAGCAAATACAACTGTAAGTGTAGGTTCTTCAATGTGCATAGGGTCAAGTGCTACAGGATTGTTAATATCAGCGATAGTATCACCAACATCTACAGTTTCCATACCGGCAAACGCAACAATATCACCAGCCTCAGCTTCATCAATCTCCATACGGTTTAAACCATGAAAACCGATAAGTTTAGAAATTTTTCCTTTTACCATTTCACCGCCAGATTTAGCAAGCATTACATTGTCGCCTTTTCTAACTGTTCCGTTAAAGATACGGCTGATACCGATTTTTCCTACATAGTTGTCATAGTCAAGTGTAAACACTTGTGCTTGAAGTGGATTTGCTGCATCACCTTCTGGCTCTGGAACTTCGTTGATGATAGTTTCAAAGATACATTGAAAATCTCCACCCTCTTCATCCATATCAAGCTTTGCAATCCCATCACGTGCTGCTGCATAGATAATCGGGAAATCTTGTTGCTCATCTGTTGCGCCCATAGCTGCAAAAAGGTCAAACATCTCATCTACAACACGATCCGGTTCAGCTGAAGGTTTATCGATTTTATTGATAACAACGATAGGTTTTTTACCAAGTGCCAACATCTTTTTAACAACGAATTTTGTTTGAGGCATAACACCTTCATACGCATCAACAAGTACCAAAACACCATCGACCATCTTAAGAACACGTTCAACTTCACCACCAAAATCGGCGTGACCCGGAGTGTCAATAATATTAATTTTGTAATCTTTATAACGAATAGCCGTATTTTTAGAAAGAATCGTAATTCCACGCTCTTTTTCTAAATCGTTACTATCCATAGCTCTTTCATCATGTTGTTCATGTGAACCAAATGTACCAGACTGTTCTAGTAGACCATCAACCAAAGTTGTTTTACCGTGGTCAACGTGTGCGATAACCGCAATGTTTCTAATTTTTTGCATTAGAGGTTTCCTTTATATATGGAAAATTTACTGAAGAAAATTCTGCTATGCAGACCGCTTTCAGCTATTTTTCGCGAATTATACCTAAATTATCATTACATCCTTGTAAAATAAGTGTTATACTACTTAAAGTACAATATAAAAGCGAGTGAATGTTTAAATATGAGTATAAAATATCCGAAATCTCTTAATATAGTTTTTGCAAAATTAATAGAGCACGGCATAAAACCGATCATAGTCGGCGGATATGTCAGAGATGCTATTTTAAATATAGAGTCCAATGATATTGACGTTGAACTTTACAATGTCAGCTCTTTTGAATATGTTGAAAAACTCTTAGAAGAGTTTGGTTCTCTAAACAGCGTAGGAAAATCATTTGGTATTTGCAAATTAAAATATAAAAATCTAGAACTTGATTTCTCACTCCCTAGAGTTGACAGCAAAATTGCATCTGGACATCAGGGTTTTCAGATAAAAATTGATACTTCTTTGGATTTTGCAACCGCGAGCAGCAGAAGGGATTTTACACTAAACGCAGTAGGTTATGATGTCAAAAAGAGGGTAATTCTTGATCCATTTAACGGCATCAAAGATTTAAAAGAGAGACGATTAAAAGCTGTGGATCTGAAAAAATTTGATGAAGATCCTTTAAGAGTTTTACGAGCTGTAATGTTTAGTTCGCGTTTTGATTTTAGACTCGAAAACAGTCTCTTTATGAAGTGTAAATCAATGATGCAAGAAAATGTTTTGCAAGAGCTGCCTCATGAGAGGATATTTGAAGAGATAAAAAAAATTTTACTTCAATCAAAAGAACCCTCCAAAGGATTTTTGCTTTTAAAACATCTTGATGGTTTTGTCTTTTTTAAGGAATTTAACTCTTTAACAAATGAGGAGTATCTCTCTATTCTAAAAAGTCTTGATATCTTTAAAACATATAATTTAAAAGATAAAAATAGTAATATAATAATTTTTCTCGCTCTCTTATCCTCAAAATTTTCAAATAAACAAAGAGACTCTTTTCTAAAGAGGTTAACAAACAGTAAAAAAATGATAACCCAGATAGAGCTACTTGTCCAAACGCAGCTATCTATCGAAAATTTTAATAATTATGAAATCTACAAACTTGCAACAAAGGTCAATATAGAGTTCTACACATTCTATCTTAATGCCCTCTATCACAATAAAAAAATAAAAAAGATATCTCTTTTAAGAGATAAAGCCAAAGAGTTGGGCGTTTTACATAAAAAAGCAGAGCCCTTTATCAGCGGAAAGATACTTCTAAAACACAATATGAAAGCTTCAAAACTTTTTTCCAAAATTTTGAATGATGCCTATGAAGCCCAGATGAGAGAAGAATTTACAAACGAGCAAGAAGCTCTTGTTTGGCTTGAAAAATATCTATCTTATCTCTAAATCAGAGAGATATTTACCTTGTAAATAGTCAGTTTTAACTCTTTTTGCAAGCTCAAAACTCTGCTGCGTTTGAATATTTTTTATCCATGTTTTTACCCCTTTTTCATGAGCCATCAGAGTAAAACCATCAATAATATTGAAATTTTTTTTCAGCTTCTCCTCATGAGAGTAGTAGCTGTCAAATCTCACCACATCAATATCCAACTCTCTTAGATATAAAAAGCTGCTATGAATAGAGCCTAACCTGTCAATGACTATCTTGATACCAAGTTTTTTCAGTGAATGTAAAATATCATTGTATCTTCTGATATGACTGTAGTATTCAAATTCAGAGAGAATAAACATTACATTCAATTGCTCATACTCCTTTGCCAGCTCTTTTACTCTAGTGAGAAATTTATCATTTCTGAGCGAAGTTGGTAAAATATTGATGGCATGTACAAGTTTATCTTGCGAACTGTTCTGGAGTATCTCTTCTAAAACCAGCAGGTCAAAATCAACACCCAAAGAGAGTTTATTTATCACTTTAATATAGGTTTTTGGGTGGATAATTTTAGAATTTGCTCCTTTTAATTTCACAAAACATTCTCTAAACGCAGTAGCTCCATCTTCAATAACATCCTGTTTCATAAGCAATAAATTACGCTCTTTTATAGCTTGAATGACCAAAGATTCAAGTTCATTTGGATTTATCTCATCCTCTCTAATGATTTTTTTTCTATTTTGGAGTTCAAAAAGATGTTCTACAAGATAGTCAAGCTCTTTAGAGTAGTTAGTATCAGTAATTGCACCGGAAATTTTTACCTCAATATCTTGTACTTTAAACTCATCTGATTTAAGACAAAAAAGATCTAAAAGTGTGGCATATTTCTCTTTTTCTCCCTCAAGGCCTATAATAAAATCACCACCTTTAAGATGTCCCATAGGAAAATTGACAATTCCCTCGTCTTTAAAATATCTTGCTATCCATAAAACAACCTCTCTTAAAACCCTATCTCCGTTTTTGATTCCATAAAGTTTGTTTATATCATTTAAATTATCAACACTTAAAAGAATGAGGGTATAGATTTTTTTGTTTTTAATCTCTTTGTCAAGATATTTATAAAGATACTCACGTGTAAAAGTTTTTGTAACATCATCTGTAATTTTGACATTAAAACCGCTGTAGATAAGATAGAAAATAAAGTAGATACTGACAAATAAAAGAGCAATGGCCTCTAAATAAAAAGAGATATTTAGAGTAAGATAGTTACTTACGAAAGTATGGAGTATAAACGCAATGATAAGAGCAAAAATAGGAAGTCCCATTCTAAGCGCTAACTTAAATCTGTACTCCCTCTCCTTTGTCTCTGGCAGCAACATTTTACACGTCTAAATGTTTCACATCTTTGGCATGTGTTTCAATATAGTTACGGCGTGGTTCAACTTCATCACCCATAAAAAGAGTAAATGCATCTGAAGCAACAGCAGCATCTTCTATGTTTATCTGCAATAGAACTCTGTTTTCAGGAGTCATTGTTGTCTCCCAAAGTTGTTCAGGATTCATCTCACCAAGACCTTTATAGCGTTGAATATAAGCACCTTTTTTAGCATACTCTTTAATATTATCAAGAACTTCTATAAAATCTTTATCAAAAGAGATATCCCACTCTTGAATTTTCTTATAAACATAACTTGCTTCACTAAAGTGTGGCGCAGCAAATAAATCATCATTGATAAGTAACTCTTCCATACCACCTTCTGTCTGTACAAAAAGATGGATCTCATTTGTCTCTTCATTAATGCTGTATGTAAGTATATTGTTATTGATTGATTCTAAATATTTTTTAATTTCTTCAAACATTGCTTTTGCATCCAAAGCAATCAAATCAGGATTTTCTACAAAATGACGGATGAGTTTTACAAGTGAATAACGGCGTTCAAGTGCTTCAAGTGAACCGGCATAGTGGTCTACCATTTTAAAATATGCTACTAAATCATCATGCCCAATACCTGCAACTTCTAAAGACTCTACTCCATTATCAATAAGATAATCATTCATAGCTCTGTCATCTTTAAAATAGATCTCTTTTTTCTTACCTTTCATATATCTGTAAAGTGGTGGCTGTGCCAGATAGAGGTATCCTTTATCTATGATATCTCTAAAGTATCTAAAGAAAAATGTCAGCAATAGTGTCTGGATATGACTTCCATCAACATCGGCATCGGTCATAATGATGATTTTATGATAACGGAGCTTCTCTTCTTTGTACTCTTCACCGATTCCACAACCCATAGCTGTAATCATATTTGTAATTTCATCCGATTTTAATATCTTGTCAAGACGTGCTTTTTCAACATTTAAAATCTTACCTTTTAGCGGTAGGATTGCTTGAAATACACGGTCACGTCCCATTTTTGCAGAACCACCGGCAGAATCCCCTTCCACCAGATAGAGTTCACAAATACTTGCATCTTTACTTTGACAATCTGCAAGTTTACCAGGAAGTGTCCCGACTGTCATATTATCTTTACGACGGGTAAGTTCACGTGCTTTTTTTGCAGCTTCACGACCGCGTGCTGCCATAAGTGCTTTACTTACAATGGCTTTTGCCTGAATAGGATTCTCTTCAAAATATTTACTTAAAGCTTCCCCTGTTGCTTTTTGAATAAGTGGTCGTACATAAGTATTTCCAAGTTTTCCTTTTGTTTGACCCTCAAACTGTGGTTCAGGAACACGAACAGAAACAATGGCAATAAGCCCCTCTTTTACATCATCACCGGAAATTTTTACATCTTTCTCTTTTGCTGCACCGTTTTTAGAGTTGTAGTTGGAGATAACACGAGTAAGTCCTGCACGAAAACCAGCTTCATGTGTTCCACCGTTTGGTGTTCTAATATTATTTACAAAAGAGGCAAGTTTTTCATCATATGCATCATTGTACATTAAAGCAATATCAAACTCTATATCTTCAACTTTACCGCTAAAACTATATACATCAGCCACCACAGCTTTTTTGTTCATATCTGAAACATATTGAGCTATACCACCTTCAAAATGGTACTCCTCTTTTTTCCCTGTTCTCTCATCATTAAATTTTATAGTGATAAATGGATTTAAATATGCAAGTTCTTTAAATCTTCTTGCTAAATATTCATACTCAAAAGTAATTGTTTCTGTAAATATACTAGGATCAGCTGCAAATTCAATTGTAGTTCCTGTTTTTCTAGTAGTTCCTGTTACTTTGAGAGGTTCTTGAGGGATACCCATCTTAAAGTCTTGTTCATGAATCTTTCCATCACGATAAATAGTCATATGAAGATCTGATGAGAGGGCATTTACAACTGAGACACCAACCCCGTGAAGACCACCCGAAACCTTATAGGTATCTTTGTCAAATTTTCCGCCGGCGTGAAGAACCGTTAAAACAACAGTTGCAGCACTCATCCCCTCTGTAGGATGCATGTCAGTAGGAATACCACGCCCGTTATCACTGACTTTACATGTTCCATTTTTTGTTAGAGTAACAGTAATGGTATTACAGTAACCAGCCATAGCCTCATCAATAGAGTTATCAATAACTTCATATACCAAATGATGAAGTCCACGATGTCCCGTATCTCCGATATACATACCAGGACGTTTACGAACTGCTTCTAAACCTTTGAGGACCTTGATATTACTAGCACCGTAATTTTGTTCCATTAAACACTCTCCATTGCCATATTTGGCATTATTGGAGATATTTTATCTAAAATTAACTAAAAAGAAGTTTTATAGCTATAAGAGGCTTATATAACTATAGGCATAATTACCGTAATGAAGTTTTGATCTTTAATTATAAAAGGAAGATTTCCTTCATTTAATCCTATACTGAATTCAGATGAGTTGATAGAGTTTAAAAAATCTAAAAGATATTTTGAATTAATAGCTATGGAAAAGGGTTCACTGAAATTTGTATCAAACGCAATTTCTGTTTTTGCTTCAATATTATCATCACTTAGTGATTCAAATGTAATTGTTTGCTTATAAAATGTAATTTTTACATCTGTAGAGATTGTAGTTATCTGTTTAATAGAGTCTATCATCGTAGCTTTAGGAAGTACTAAATTGTGTGCTGTCTCTTTAGGAATGATTCTTGAGTATTCAGGAAATTTTCCATTGATTAATTTTGTGAAGAAAGTATATTGTTCTGAATGTATGATTAGATTTGTTTCATCATAGTAAAGTTCAATATTGTCAAAAAAGAGTTTTTGTATCTCAACAATCGCTTTTTTAGGAATGATAATAGAGAGTTCATTTTCATTTTGATTGTTGATTGTAACTACTGCTAATCTTCTGGTATCTGTTGATGCGAAGTTAATTGTATCTTTTTGAATATCGATTAATGCACCGTTTAATTCAAATTTAGGATTGTTTGTATCGATGGCAGGAGTGATTTTTTTAAGTGACTCTATCAATGTATGAGATTCTATTGAGATTCTGGATTTACCTTCATATGATGGAAATTCCGGAAATTCATTGTATGAAAATGTCGGTAGTTTAAAGTTTGAGTGACCTTGAGAAATTAAGAGATTGTCATTTTTAACTTCAAGGTTTATATCTCCATCTTTTAATATTCTGACAATATCTAAAAATTTTTTACCATTGGCAGTAATACTTCCATTTTCTTCAATTGACAGTTTATTAGTTGTTACCAAAAAACCTATCTCATAATCTGTTGCTTTTAGAGTCAGTTTAGAATCATTAGCATTTAAATATACATGAGAAGTAATTTGTGAAGTATCTTTTTTTTCTAAAAAAGGTCCTGCATGAATTAGTATGTTTTCTAATATCGACTTTGATATTGATATTTTCATTTTTGAAATCCCTATATATTTATATAATTTTAGTAAGTAGTAGTAGTTAGAGGTGAATAAGTGAATAAACCTCTTTAATCCCTGCTACAAGACTTTTTTAGATGTGATGAGCCTTCTTGGCATCTTTCACATCTATTCACTTTTACAATTATATCTTTTTTTTTAATTTTTTTAGAATGAAAATTAAACTGAAGTTATTTTATTTGTCAATTCTTCGATTTTTACTCTAAAATCTTCGTCATCTTTGATTAGATCATTGATTTTTTTAATGGTATGCGAGATAGCTGTATGGTCTTTCATACCAAAGTATTGTGCAAGTTGAGGCATAGTGTGTTGGGTAAGTTCTCGGCTTATATAGATACAGATTCGTCTTGCATAGACTATATTTTTACTTCTGCCTTTAGAGCGTATTTCACTTGGTTTGATATTGAGATCTTTTGCAACGATTTGGGTAATAGATTCCATTGTCAGGTTTGCTCTGTTTTCATTCATCTGATCTTTAAGAACATTTTTTGTAAATGAGAGATCGATGTCAACGTGCATCAGTTGTGAATAGGCATGGAGTTTTGAGAGAATTCCCTCTATTTCACGTACATTGGAGTCAATTACAGTGGCAATGTAGTTTACAATATCTTCTGAAAGTCTTACTTTGTTAATTTCACACTTCTTTTTAATGATTGCAATTTTTGTTTCAAGTTCGGGAGGTTGAATATCTGCTACAAGTCCCCACTCGAAGCGGCTTTGTAGTCTTGCTTCAAGACCACCTATTTTTTTAGGGTGTTTGTCAGCTGTGAGTATTATCTGTTTTCCTGTACTCTTTAGAGCTTCAAAAGTATGGAAAAATTCCTCTTGGATTCCCTCTTTATTGGATAAAAATTGAATATCATCAATAAGTAAAACATCGCATTTACGATATTTTTCTTGAAAGCGCTCCATTGTTTTGTTTCTTACATGGCGAATAAAGTCATTTAAAAACTGTTCAACCGTAGTATATATGACAACTTTTCCCTCATTTTGAAAGACATTACCGGCTGCCTGCATCAAGTGGGTCTTTCCAAGTCCTACTCCACCGTATATAAAGAGAGGATTGTAGACCTTGCCTGCATTTTCACTGACACTTTTTACAGCTGCGTAGGCGAACTGGTTGGAACCACCGACCATAAAGTTATCAAAAGAGTGGGATTGGTTTAGAAGTGAGCTGTTTTGTTTGACTTCTGTGATCTTTTTGGCTTTTTTTGTCTCAATCTTATTTTTTAGAGTAATCTGTACATTCACTTTGATACCTGTTTTGACTTCAAAAAGGTGAGCAAGCTTGTCACTGTACTTATTTTTTATCCAATTTACCACTAAAGCATTAGGAGCATAAAAAATTGCTCTCTGGCTTGTAGATTTTTTTACATCGTATGTTAAATGTTTGATATATCTGTTATATTCAAGTTCACTTATCTCATCTTTGAGTGTTTTTAATACCTCTTGACCTATATTCACATATTACCTTTATTTTGTGTTCTTAATGTGAATAGTACAACTTTATAGCATAAAAAAGGGTTAAGAGTATGTGAATAACTAAAATTTACCTCTGTGAATCAAATTTGCTTTTGGTATAATTTTGGACTTTAAAGCTATTAGGAAATAAATGACAATTTTAGGAATAGATCCGGGAACAAGAAATATGGGTTATGCACTTATTTCGCTTCAAAATGGGAAAATATCACTTATAGAGGCCGGACTTATTAAGATGAAAGCAGAAAATCTGCAATTTCAGATACCGCAAATGGTAGAGGGAATTGAGAGTATATTTAAAAATCATGTTATTGATGAAGTTGCTATGGAAGATATATTTTACGCACATAATCCTGCTACAACCATAAAACTTGCACAGTTTCGCGGTGCCATTATGTTAAAACTACTTCAAGAATTTGGGCAGTTTCACGAATATACGGCACTACAGGTGAAAAAGGCTTTGACGGGTAAAGCAAAAGCACAAAAAGAGCAGGTTGCGTTTATGGTAAAACGTCTGCTCAATATAAAAAAAGAGATCAAGCCTCTAGATATTACAGATGCTATGGCAGTGGCAATTACCCATTCACAGAGAGTTAAATTAAAATCATAAAAAGTTTAGGTATTATTTTAAAAAAATTAAAAGAGAGATTATTATGTCAAAATTTGAGAATGTTACGGTTGTAAAAGAGGCAAATATCTACTATGATGGTAAAGTAACAAGCCGTACAGTAGAGTTTGGTGATGGTTCTATCAAGTCTTTGGGGATTATGTTACCGGGTGAGTATACTTTTGGGACAAATGACAAAGAGATTATGGAGATAATGAGCGGTGAGCTTGATGTCAGACTTCCGGGAGAAGAGTGGAAAACACTAAACACACCAGAGACATTTGAAGTGGAGGCCAACTCCTCATTTGATTTAAAAATCAAAAGTGTTACAGATTATTGTTGCTCTTACATTAAATAGCAGATTGTTTATTTAATATTTTTACTTGATTTATTAGATTTTGTAGATGAGAGATGAGCAGTGTTTCACTCTCATTTTTCTCTTTATCATTCATAAATGCTAATTTTTCTTCAATTTCCATTGAGAGGTGATATAAATTTTCAAATCGAAGATTTCCCGAAACTCCCTTAATAGTGTGAATAAGTTTTTTATTCAATCCTTCATTTTTTAACTCATTTAACATTTTTATGGCACTTGAAGCAAAAGTATTTAAGAGACTGCGTATCATTTTTTCATCATTAATAAACATTTTTTGAAAAACTGTTTTTGTGTCAATAATGTCAAACGCAGTACTACTTCTCTTTTTTGTCATGTATCTCTCTAAAATGGCATCAAGTTCATCAACTACAATGGGCTTATTAAGACTTGCATCCATGCCTGCTTTTTTAAATACTTTTTTTTCTTCATCAATAACATTTGCCGAAAGTGAGATAATGGGCTTTTTAAAATATCTCTCACGTAATTTTTTAGTAGTTGTTATACCATCAAGCACAGGCATATTTATATCCATAAAGATAAGAGCATAATCAGAGTTTTTTTCAATACAATCAAGTGCTTCTTGACCATTGTTTACAATATCGTGAAGAATATTTCTTTGCTGCAGCATTAAACTCAATAAAAGTTGGTTGGCACTATTATCTTCAACAATTAAAATTTTTCCTTCATAATCTGTTTTTATCTCTTTATCTTTTTTTTGTGTATTTAGCATTTCCACTATGGGAAGTTCAAGTGTGAAGTAAAATTTACTCCCTTTGTTTTGTTCCGTTTGAACTTCTATTTTGGAGTTCATAAGTTTTATGTACTGGTTGCTTATAGCCAGACCAAGACCGGTTCCCCCATATTTTTTACTTATGGAATCATCAGCTTGTGAGAAAGATTCAAAAATCGTCTCTATCTTTTCTTTTGATATACCGATACCGCTGTCACTCACACAAAAAAAGATTTTAGCTTTGTTATCTGTTATATTTTTAAGTGCAATATTTATATCAACTTTTCCATTTTCAGGAGTAAATTTTATTGCATTGCTTATAAGGTTGTTCATAACCTGTTTTAACCTTTGTACATCACATTTTAAATTTTTAGGAATTTTTGTATCTATAGCTATATTGTATTGTATATTTTTTTTATACGCCAAAGATTTGAAAGTGGAGAGTGTATTTTCTATATCCTCTTTGAACAGACAGGCAGTTTCATGGAGTTTTAATTTTCCGTCTTCTATTTTTGAAAAGTCTAAAATATCATTTACAATATTTAAAAGTGTTTTACTGCTGTTATGGATGATGTTTATATATTTTTGTGACTCTTTATCCAACTCTTTTTTTGTCAAAATATCGGTAAAACCTATAATACCATTAAGAGGTGTACGGATTTCATGTGACATATTTGCCAAAAAGATTGACTTTGCTTTTTCTGAAAGATTCGCTTTTAAAAGCGCATCTTCAAGGTTTGTAATATCATAAAGATTAATGATATATTGATTATCAATAGGTTTTACTATGATTTTAAAAGTGTGAATTGTGCCATCTTTAATTTTCATCTTTACTTTATTGTCTTTCATTGCGTTTAGGGAAACATACTCAAAAATATTAGGATAGTCTATAATGTTTATGTACCCTTTTTCTTGTATAAAGAGTTCACATACCGAATTATGGTGTTTTTTAAAATCCTCAAAATCTTTGTACTCAAGATAATCAAAGAGCTTTTTATTAACCTTGACGATGCCTTTGTCTTTTGAGCTTAAAATAACAAGACTCTCTTGATTATCAAAAATGGCTTTAATAAATTTTTCTTTCTCTTTTATACGAAGTTTTGACTCTATCTCTTTTGTAATGTTTTGCCTAATGGCAATATACTCCTCAATCTTGCCCTTTTTGTTGAGTATGGGCATGATTGTTGCATCTACATAGTAACGGGAGCCGTCTTTTGCCATATTGGAGAGAATTCCTTTCCAAACCTTTTTTTCACGCAGTTTTTTCCACATATGTGTGAAAACATTTTTTGGCATTTTTGGATCACGAATGATATTTTGGTTTGCACCTATAAGTTCTGTTTCTGTAAATTTACTTACATTGCAAAAGTTTTTATTCACATAGGTGATAATGCCATATTTATCAGTTTTGGATATAAGGGAACTCTCATCTACAACTCTTTTGTATTGGTTTAAAAGTTCAATATTTTTTTCTAACTCTTTTGATGTCTGTTTTATAAAGTGAGTAAGTGCCTGGAATGTTGTATTTTCCAAATTTTTAGGTGTTTTTTGTTTGGCTATTTTTCTTTTTCTTTTTTTTTCAGAGAGTATGAGAATAGTTGTGGTACAGTTTAGAAGTGCATTTGCTTCATTTGTACTGTAGTACTCACCATAAGTAAAAAATCCGCTAGTGGGTGCGATAGATTCAAAATAACTAAATTCATTCTCAAGTCTGTTTCCAAGTAGTTTTTTTCTTGCAATGCAGGAAAATATAAAAACGGCCTGGGCAGGTTTGTTAGTAAGTCTGTTTTTAATCTCATTAGCACCTGAGATAACAGAAGCTGCGTTTGAAAAACCGAATTTTACTTTTTGCCCCTCCTTTATCGGAGCTGCAAAAATGATCGCATTATTTGCTATTGTCATGGGTGTTCTTGAAACGATAATTGAACCCTCTTTATAAAGAAGTTGAATATCGGGGAGGGTATTGGCATTGTTTTTAAATATTTCATTCCCAAGATAACGCTTAAATACCTCAATTGCATTTTCGTTGTCTATTTCGTAAATTGCGTTTGCTTTGGCAGAAGTAACTGTAAACTCTTTACCTATAGGTGTCCAGTTAAGATTATATTTATTAGCAGCAAAAAGTTTTTTACCTGAAAATGAGACCGCTATACTGCCTCTGTTATAAATTTTTTGATTGAAAAATATAAAAGTGTTTTTGAGTTGAAAATTGTCAGCGGCTAGACCACCGGCAATGATAAGTTTTGGGTTTGCTTTGTTTATACCGCGAATAAAACCGTCATAATCTGTTCCTTTCAGGCCTTCACTGAGGATTATTGCTGCTTTTGTATGTGCAGTAGTGATTTGTTTAGAGAGTTTTTTACCTGATTGTTGGGATATCTTTTTTGTATAGGCTGCTGTTAGCGTAGTTTTTTTAAAAAAAGAGCAACTGATGATAGTCTCATTTTGATACATTTTTGCATGAGAAATTTCTCCTGCGGTTGTCGCACCGATAACAATTGCACCAGGAAAATCATTAGAGATTTTTTGAAGAAGATTCTGGAGTTGTTTTTTATCTGTAAGTGAAGTAAAAATTTGAATAAGATGAGAAATGTATTTTTGTTTGTTAGATTCTTTATAAGCTTTTAAATAAGTTTTTTCATCTTTTAAGCTAAATGTAAAATGTTTCATCTGTTTGACAACCCTAGAATAGATTGCGTATTCTAGGGTATATCTGCTTAAAATGTTATTTTATGTAAATTGTGAAACAAGTTGTGTTAAGCTGTTTTCATCTAGTGCACCACTTACCCGATGAACCTCTTTGCCATTTTTAAATACTACAATAGTAGGAATACTTCTAATGTTAAAGCGTGCTCCAAGATTTTGTTCATTTTCTGTGTTTACTTTTGTAAAGAGTGCTTTAAGTGGAAATGCTGTTGCCGCACGCTCAAAGTTGGGTGCCATCATTTTACATGGTCCGCACCATGGTGCCCAAAAATCTACAATAACCGGAATATCACTGTTTACTACTACTTCATCAAAATTTCTATCTGTTAGTTCAACTGGTTTTGTATCTAAGAGTGATTTTTTGCATTTGCCGCAGTTGGCTTTTTTATAACTCTCTTTTTTTGGTACATTGTTTACACTAAAACAGTGTGGACATACTACTCTCATCTCTAACTCCTTTTTTGACGCAATTATATACTTTTAAAGAGTAAAAAAATGCTACTTTAGTTACAAAAGAAGACTACTCTTGTGCTTTAAAAAATTCTATTCTCTCTGCCATACCAAAGTCTGGATTCTCTTTTGGTTCAAGAACAACCTGTGCGAGAGTTTTATTATCGTTATTGACAACTATTGGAGCCAGAAAGTTTATTGTTGATTTTTCAAGAGGTTTTTGAATAAGTAAAATATTATAAACACTAATGTTCGTATTATCATTAATTTCTAGCAGTTTTTTCATATCTTGGGGCAAATCAAAACCATACTCTCTAAGTAGATATGGATTAACGAGTGTGAAAGAGATGTTTTTATCATTAGTATCACTCATCTTGGAAAAAAGGTCATCTATCGGTTCTATTACAACTTCTTTTGTCTCTTTAAAACCCAGTATTTCACTAACAACTCTGTAACTCATCTCTATCCTTTAAAAAGAACCCTCTTTATATTTTAGGCTATTTGCTACTATATAAAATATGGAGTTCTTAACAGTTGATATATTATAGCACGCTCCAATGGCAAATGCAAACATATTATCGTTATTTATTATAGTGATACCGTCACTTAAATCTAGGAGATGGAGTTTTTCATTTTCAGGAAGTTTTGCATCGATAACATCGCTAAAGAGCAACTCCAAACCTATCCAGTCAAAAGCCCTTGCTTTGTCTTGTGCTGTAAGGGTGAGTTTTATCTGCGATGCAGAGATAAGCTCCAGTGTGCGCAGCTCAGCATCTTTAAAATTATCGAATCTTTCTAAAAAAGCAGGGAGCTGCGTTTGGCTGAGCGGTCTCATCTTATTGACAACCTACACACTCCATTGATCTGTCTTCTACATCGTTTGCCATTTCAGGTGATTGTGAACGTAGGTAGTAGGTTGATTTGAGACCGAGTTTCCATGCGAGCATATAGATCTCATTGAGGTATCGTCCACTTGCTTTATCAAGAGTAATAAAGATGTTGAGCGATTGTCCCTGGTCTATCCATTTTTGTCTGATAGCAGCCGCTTTTATCAGTATGGTTTGATTGAGATCATAAGCAGGTGTGTAGTAGCTCCAAGTATCTGGTGAGAGGTTAGGCACAACAACAGGGATGAGTCCGCTCAGATTCTCTTCTGACCACTTGCGTTTAAATACCGGCTCAATCGCCTGTGTAGTTCCTGTAAGGATAGAGATAGAGCTTGTCGGTGCAATAGCCATCAAGTAACCGTTTCTCATTCCCTGTTTTTTTACTTTGGTGCGTAGTTCATCCCACTCATATTTTGAAGCGAAGAGCCCGCCACGGTCAACAAGGTTGATAACATCGGCGTTTGCATGGTCTTGAGGCATAATTCCTCTGCTCCACTTACTTCCTTCAAATTCAGAGTAAGAACCTTTTTCAACTGCTAAGTCTGATGAAGCTGAAATAGCATTATAAGCAACCGCTTCCATTATTTCATCTATCTTGTCAAAATGCTCTTGTGAACCCCACATAATTTTAGCTTCTGCAAGCATTTGTGATTCACCCATAACACCAAGACCGATTGAACGGCTTTTAATGTTTGTGCGTTTTACCTTCTCTACAGGATAAAAGTTCAAATCAATAACGTTATCCAAACATCTGATAGCTGTAGGAACGATTCTGTCTATATCCTCTTTCGTATTTATTTTCGAAAGGTTGACTGAAGCGAGATTACATACAGCGGTTGCACCGTCTATCTTCTCTTTTTCTACTATAAATATCTGCATACCGCCTAGTGAATCTAATGCTGTTACTTTTTTTGCAGGTTTTTCTATACCACTGTCAACTTTGACAATCTCATCCTCTTCATAGCTTACAGTGTCACCATTTTCAAAAATGAATTTGATTTTATAGTGGTTTGGCTGTGTGTTTTGAAAGATCTCTGTACATAAGTTAGAGCTTCTGATAATACCAAAATGATCGTTTGGATTCGCACGGTTTGCATTGTCTTTAAAACAGAGAAAAGGTGAACCTGTTTCAAAGTAAGAAGTAAGGATTTTTTTCCACAAGTCTTTTGCTTTGATTTTCTCTTTTATTAGATTTTCATCCTGCTCTAGCTCCATATAACGTTTGTTAAACTCATCTCCATAGAGATTTGTAAGTTCACGTACATCATAAGGGTCAAAGAGCGTCCAGATTGCATCCTCTTGAACTCTTTGCATAAAAAGGTCATTTAACCACATAGCAGGAAACAGGTCATGTGCACGGCGGCGCTCTTCTCCGGAGTTTTTCTTCAGGTCTAAAAAGTCATTGATATCTATGTGCCACGGCTCAAGATAAACTGCGATGGCACCTTTTCTTGTTCCTAACTGATCAACTGCAATAGCAATATCGTTTGTTATTTTTAAAAATGGAATAGTTCCACCTGCTGCATTTTTATGCCCGTCAATAAATGAACCCATAGAGCGAACCTGTGTCCAGTCCCAGCCTATACCTCCCCCAAATTTTGAAAGCATTGCCATCTCTTTGTAAGCATCAAAGATACCTTCAATATTATCCGGAGTTGAACCTATGTAACAAGAGCTTAACTGGTGTCTTGGTGTTCTTGCGTTTGAGAGAGTCGGTGTAGCTAACATCACTTCAAATTTACTTATCATGTTATAAAATTTGATTGCCCACTCTTGACGTTTCTCTTCACGCTGTGCTAAGAACATCGCTATTGCCATAAACATATGTTGTGGTAGTTCTATAGGATTGGAAGTTTTATCTTTGATGAGATAACGGTCATAAAGTGTTTTTATACCTAGATAATTAAACTGTAAATCACGTTCAGGTTTGATATGTTTTTCAAGTTCATCAAGGTCGTACATCTCTTTGAGACCTAAAAGTATACGCCCCTCTTTCTCACCTTTTTCAAAGTATTTTTCAAGTTTGCAGTATCCGGTAAAACCGTTTACTTGATGGTAGAGATTGAAAAGGAAAAGACGTGAAGCAACAAAAGTCCAGTTTGGTGCATCAATGTCGATTTTATCAACAGCGGTTTTGATAAGCGTCTCTTGAATCTCTTTTGAAGTAATACCGTCACGAAAGTGAATTTGCGCATCAACTTCAAGTTCGCTTTGACTTACATTTTCTAAGCCTTTTACAGCGGCAGAAGTATATTTTTGGATTTTTGAAATGTCTAAAGGTTCTGTTCTTCCATTTCTTTTTATAACTGTTATCATATATTTCCCTAAAGTGATATTACAAATTTTTCACATAATTATTAGTAAAATAATTACATAAAAAATTATGCTTAATAAGATTTGATTTTATCTAAAAAACTCTTAAATTTAGAAATAATTTTTGGAGAAAAATATAGAAATAATGAGCTTCTGTTACAAATTGTATTGAATAGGATTAAGTGATAAATCCAAGGAAAAAGAAAGTGAATAAAGAGTGAGTTTTTCTTATCTAAAAACTCACTAACTCTTTACTATTTAAAAACTCTTTTGAAAATATTATCAACGTTTTTAGTGTAGTAATCATAATTAAAACACTCACGTATCTGCTCTTCGGAGAGTTTGCTTCTAAGCTCTTCATCTGCTAGAAGATGATTTAGGTAGAGAGACTCTCCTTTTTCATTAACAGTCGGTTTTCCATGTTGGATCTCTTCCCAGACTTTCATCGCGTTTCTTTGTACGATTCTGTATGCATCTTCACGGCTTACCCCCTGTAGTGGAAGTTCAAGTAGAACACGTTGAGAGAAAACAAGTCCTCCTGTAAGGTTGAGATTTCTCATCATGTTTTCAGGGTAAACAGTTAAGTTCGAGATAACATTGTTCATACGGTGAAGCATAAAGTCAGAAGTGATGAATGAGTCAGGCAACCAGAAACGTTCAGTTGATGAGTGAGAGATATCACGCTCATGCCATAGCGCTACATTTTCCATCGCAGGAGCAGCATAGGCACGTATCATTCTTGCAAGACCTGTGATGTTCTCTGTCAGGATTGGATTGCGTTTGTGTGGCATTGCAGATGAACCTTTTTGTCCTTTTGCAAAATACTCTTCACACTCATATACTTCTGTTCTTTGCCAGTGACGAACTTGAACAGCAAACTTTTCAATAGAACTTGCCATAAGCGCCAAAGCAGTTGCAAGACGAGCATAACGATCACGTTGGATAACCTGGTTTGAGACAGGAGCAGGTTTTAATCCCAGCTCTTCACATGTGTACTCTTCAAGCTCAAGCGGTGCATGAGCAAAGTTCCCCATTGCTCCACTTACTTGACCTACGGAGATAACCTCCATAGTCTGCTCAAGGTTTTCGAGATGGCGTTTCATCTCATCATACCAAACTGCAAGTACAAGACCAAAAGTGATTGGCTCACCATGTATACCGTGTGAACGACCAACCATAAGAGTCATCTTATGTTCCATCGCACGTTTTTTGATTGATTCCATTATCATTTTCACATCTTCGATGATAAGAGAGAGTGAATCTTTCATTTGGAGTGCTACAGCAGTATCAATAGTATCTGAACTTGTCATACCATAATGGAACCAGCGAGATTCATCACCGAGTGTTTCAGAAACAGAAGTCGTAAACGCAATAAGGTCATGGCGCGTTACAGCTTCTATCTCATCAATACGTTTGATATCAAATCCTGCATTCTTAACAATTTTATCTGCATCCTCTTGAGGAATCTTTCCCAGTTTCGCCCATGCTTTTACAACTGCTTTTTCTACATCTAGCCAAGCTTGGTATTTTGCTTGGTATGTCCACTTTGATGCCATCTCCGGACGTGAATATCTATCTATCATCTATTTGCCTTTTTGTAAGTCTCTTTTATGTTAAAATTCGCATAAATTTAAAGTAATCCATTTTACAAAAAATATTGTAAAAAGTTGATTAAATAGGAAACTAATTTGCCATTTGTAATCAAAAAAATGTATGTAAAAGAGAGACAAAAAGCTTTTTTGTATTTGATGAATGAACTTAATTATTCACAAAGAGAAGCCCAGCGGTTTATCTCAAAAGGAAGGGTCTTGGTAAATGGTGAAAAGATGCTTAAAACCGCAGGAGAGATTGAGGGAGAGATTGAGTTTATCTACTTTGAGCCTATTACCAAAGGTCTAAAACCTACATATGAAGAGTCAGAATTTGTTGTATTTGATAAACCAAGCGGTGTGCTTATTCACCCCCAAACAAAAAAGACACCCTACTCTCTTATAGACGAATTAAAGTATCAGTTTGGTAGAGATGCTAATATCGCTCATAGAATTGACCAAGAGACGAGCGGCTTGGTTCTATGTGCTAAGAACAAAAGTAGTGAGAGAGATATTAAAATGATGTTTCAAGAACGTGAGATGAAAAAGAAGTATCTTGCAATGGTTCATGGAGAGTTTAAAGATGAGCTGTGTGTGGAAGCACCACTTTTACGAACACAGGCGCAGAGTGCACTTGTGAGAATGGTTGTAAAAGTTGATGAATCCGGAAAAGCATCAAAAACAGATTTTAAACCTTTGAAGTATTTTCCTCAACTCAATATGACTCTTGTCGAGTGTTCTCCTCACACGGGAAGACAACATCAGATACGAGTACATTTGTTTCACGTGAAACATCCGATTGTCGGTGATCCTATCTATGGACAGAGTGAAGAAAATATAATTAAATTTTTAGATAGAGAATTAACACCGCAAGATAGAGTAGATAATTCTGGAGCAACGAGACTTTTACTCCATGCAAGTGAATTGGAGTTTGAACTTTATGAAGAGATGTATCATATAAAAAGCAACGTTGATTTTGAACAGCTTTCACTTGCCTCGCTTAATGTGAATTAATTATTTAAAAAGTGAAAGTTTAATGATTCTAATAATTATATCCACTGCGTTTAGCTTGTAGTTATTCTCATATGTGAATAACTTTTCAGAAGAGATAATTTTTTTCTTTAGAAATATGTGAATAAGTAGCTAAAAAGCTCTTAAAGCCCTATAGTAGGTACTTTAAGTTAAATAAAAAGAAACTATAAGCTATAATTTATATAAAAAAACTCTTAATTTTATGAGAAATTTTTAAATTTATGAGAGTGATTTTATTAAATTATTCACAAGTTAGAACAATGTGTGAATATTACACATTCATCACTTTAAGTGAAAAAGTTAAAGTTTAAAATATTTGTTTTGGAGATATATTTTTTTAAGATTAGTAAGGTATTATTACACTCATAGACGACCTCCCTGGTGTGTTGGTCGTCTGCTATGTTAGTTTTTAGTCTTCTTTAGTCGCAGCCCACATAAATCCGCCAACTCCAACAGCAAATACAATTACCAACAGAATAACCTCTGCAATATCTACACCAGTAAAATCACCCATAGTAAGCCTTTATTTAAATGTGTGCAATTATACTCCTAGATTTGTTAGCTAACTGTTAATCTCATCTTGATTTTTTTCTTTTAACTGTCCACAGGCTGCAGAGATATCTATACCTTTTGAATCACGAATAGTGCAGAGCAATCCATGTTGAATGAGATACTCTTGAAAATTCACCATATCTTGACGTGTTGGTCTCTCATACGGTGTTCCCGGATAAGGATTAAAGTATATAAGGTTGACCTTCGCTTTAATACCTGAGAGTAATTTAACAAGCTTTTTAGCACTGCCTAGGTCATCATTTTTATTTTTAATGACCAAATACTCGAACATAACACGTTTGCGGGTATCTATAGGAAAGCGTTTTACCGCTTCTATGATTGAGTTAATGTTGTGTGCTTTGTTCATAGGTATTAGCTCTGTACGCAGCTTATCATCTACAGCATGCAAAGATATAGCGATGTGTACGCCTAAATCCATCTCGCCAAGTTTGTCTATTTTATTACTAAGTCCGCTTGTACTAACAGTTTGGCGTTTTGCAGATATTGCCAAGCCATCTTTTTCTTTAAATATTTCAATAGCTTTTGCAAGATTATCCAAATTGTCAAGTGGTTCACCCATGCCCATATAGACGATATTTATTTTACGATTATGCTTATGGTTATTATCACGTTTGAGATTTACTACCTGTGCTACAATCTCACCGGCAGTTAAATCCCTTGTGAAACCGCCTTTGGCTGTTAGACAAAACGAGCACCCTACTTTACAGCCAACTTGTGTTGAAACACAGATACTGTATTTTGCTTCATGTAGTAACTCCCCACTCTCATCATACTGTGCATCTTTCATTTTCAGCCAAACTGCTTCGACTGTTTTGCCGTCTTGAAGCTCAAAGAGATACTTGATAGTTCCGTCACTTGAAATCTCTTTTCTCACTATTTTCATAGGATTTATGCAGTATTTTTGTGAAAGTTCCTCTTTCATTGCCTTTGGAATGTTTTTCATATCATCAAAATTTTCTGCATATTGATGATAAAGCCACCCATAGATTTGTTTGGCACGGAAAGATGGTTTGACTAACTCTGTTAGCTCTTTTAATGTGAAGTCAAGGAGAGAGGGTTTTGTTTCGCTCATTTTTTTGTGAGTTCCTTAATACGTTTTTTAACATGTTCTTCTAGTAACACTTTGGCTCTGTCATGGTTTTTGAGAAAATCTTCATGGGCATTTTCGTTTGTGTAGTTTGTTATACAAAATACTCCGCCCGCAGGAATATCAAACTCCTGAGCAACCTTTAAAATAGAGAAAAATTCCATATTTTCGATACCTACACCAAACTTTAAAAAGTTCTTTGTAAGTGCTGCGTTTGTAGAGATATAGTTTGAAGAGTTTACTACTATATCTTTTTTGTTAGTTGTGTTAGTTGTAACAACATTATCCAGAGGTGTGTAGGCATCATTGTTTAAAAATGCCAGTTCAATGTTTGCTGCCGTTTTTGATTCAACTATGTCAAATATCTTCTTTTCACCGTAACTTCCAGCTGTTCCGACAAAGAGTAAGAACTCCGGTTTGTCAAACAAACAGAGTCTTGTTATATTCATCGCACTTTCAATCAGCCCTACTCCCATAGGAGTAGCAAAAGAGAAGTTTTCACTATTTCCTGCACAGATAATCATTTTAAAGTCTTACAGGGATATTCTGCTCATGCAGATAGTGTTTTAAATCCATGATGTCTATCTCTTTATAATGAAAAATTGAAGCTGCGAGTGCTGCATCTGCACCATGCTCAAATGCATCTTTGATATGCTCCATCGTTCCGGCACCACCACTTGCGATGACCGGTACATTGACTGCTTTTGAGATCTGCTCTGTAATGTTGAGCTCAAATCCTGCTTTGGTACCATCAGCATCCATTGATGTTAGTAGTATCTCTCCGCTTCCACGCTCCACAACCTCTTTTGCCCACTCTACTGCGTTTATCCCCGTATCGACTCTTCCGCCGTTAAGATATACATTATATACGTCACCGGTTTTTTTAACATCAATTGCGGTAACAATGCATTGAGAGCCAAATCTTTTTGCACCCTCATCAATGAGTTCTGGTCTTTTGATAGCTGCGGAGTTAACACTGACTTTGTCACAGCCTACATTTAAAAGTTTGTATATATCCTCAAGCTTACGAATACCGCCTCCAACTGTGAGAGGGATAAATATCTCGCGTGCCACTTGTGCAACTATATCTACAATGGTATCTCTGTTGTCAGACGAGGCTGTAATATCAAGGAATGTCAGCTCGTCTGCACCCTCTTCATTATATCTGCGTGCAACTTCTACCGGATCACCGGCGTCTTTAAGGCCTACAAAATTAACGCCTTTTACTACACGTCCATCTTTAACATCTAAACAGGGAATGATTCTTTTTGCAAAATAGTTCATCTGAGAGTTTTGTACCTTTATTAATATGCTGAAATTATACTCTAAATTACTGTAGTTGTGTTTAAAAATTTGTACCATATTTTCAGTATGTTTCACGTGAAACAATACACTGTCTATCAAATTTCTTTAATAATTTTAAGGTACAATATTTGAGATTAAATTATTTGGATTACTTATGGAAAAAGAAGAAGTTCTAGAGCATTTACGTGCTGCAAAGGCGGCTCATATCAAATGGGTTCAAAAAGCGAAACTGTTAATAAACGGAATAGATATTGAAGAAGATGCCATTCCTATTGATTCGACAGAGTGTAAATTTGGAAAATGGTTTTACAGTGATGGACAGATACTAAATTCTCTTTCAAATAATCCAATGGAGTGTATGCAAAGTATAGAGAGTTTACATTTTGCACTGCATGATAAATATCTGCAAATTTTTAATATATATTTTTCACAAGAGAAAAAAGCAGGTTTTTTTGCAAAACTTTTTGGTATTAAAAGAAAAAAAGAACTCTCTGAAGAAGAGGTGCAAAAGTCTAGAAAATTTTATGATGAGATGGAGACAATCTCAAAAGAGCTTTTGGAGGAGATAAACCGTCTTGAGAGACGCTTGGTAGCTGTTTCAGAAGAGAAAATAAAATCTTTAGTATAAAAAATAGTTATTTATAGCTCTTTTTTATGCTCTATTACCTTTTTATAAGTAAAGTTCAGATAGACTAAACGGATGAATCAAGAAAGCGTTGTAGCAAAGAAAAAGTTTGGACAAAACTTTCTTAAAGACCAATCAGTCTTAAGAAAAATCGTCGAAGCGATGCCCAAAAATGAGAATAAAATTGTCGAAATTGGGCCTGGCTTAGGTGATTTAACTAAATTTTTAGTTGATGTCAAAAGTGTAGAAGCTTTTGAGGTAGATACCGATTTATGTAAACTGTTACAAAGTACATTTAAAAAAGAGATCGATACCAAGCGACTCCACTTGAACTGTGGGGATGTTTTACAAGCTTGGAAGAGTTCTTTAATTGATGAGCCGTATGACTTGGTGGCGAATTTGCCATACTATATAGCTACGAACATCATACTTAAAGCACTCGCAGATCCAATGTGTAAAAATATACTTGTAATGGTACAGCGAGAAGTTGCGGAGAAGTTTTGTGCTTCTGCGGGTGAAAAAGTATTTGGTTCTTTGGGTATTATAGCTCAGAGTATAGGAACAACACAAATTGTTGTGAAGGTTCCACCGACTGCGTTTGACCCTCAGCCAAAAGTAGACTCCGCTGTTTTTCTTATTGAAAAAAATGCTGATAGAAGTGATACAGATTTTGAGGATATGCTAAGAGTTGCATTTTCGCAGCCCCGCAAAACTCTGATGAAAAATCTCTCAGCAAAATATGAAAAACCACTCTTGCAAGGAGCTTTTGAGGAGCTCTCTCTTACATTAACGATTCGCCCTCATCAAGTAAGCACTCAAGACTATCACCAACTCTATAAAATAACAAGGAGTTTGGATGGCAGAAGAGAAACAAGAGGCACGTCAAAGTAAACCTCAAGAACAACGCAAACCAAATAACAGAAGAAACAATAATCGTAGACCAAATCCTAATCAAAATAAAACTGAGACAGGATCAGGTAACAAACCTAACACAAAAGCAAGTGCTAACAGAAGTAAAAGCCGCAACCGTCATAAGAGACAGCCCTCTCCGATTGATGAAAATTTAAAAGCTTTTGTTGTTAAAAATCAAGAAGGGCAGAAACAGAGACTCAATCCTCACTATAAATTGGATTTGAACTCAAAAGCAAAAATACGTGTAACTCCACTTGGTGGACTTGGTGAAATCGGTGGGAATATCGCTGTCTTTGAAACAGATAATGAAGCGATTTTAGTCGATGTAGGAATGAGCTTTCCAGATGAGGATATGCATGGTGTAGATATCCTAATACCGGATTTTTCATATCTTCATGAGATAAAAGATAAGATTGTCGGTATTATTATTACGCATGCCCATGAAGATCACATCGGTGCTATGCCATATCTTTTCAAAGAGTTGCAGTTCCCTATTTATGGAACACCGCTTCCTTTGGCAATGATAGGGAACAAATTTGATGAGCATCATTTAAAAGATGCCAGAAGACATTTTAATCCTATTGAAAAAAGAAAAGTATATAAAATCGGTAATGATTTTGAGGTAGAGTGGATGCATATGACACACTCCATCATCGATTCATCTTCGATTGCAATTACTACTGCAGCAGGTACTGTAATCCATACAGGTGACTTTAAAATAGACTATACTCCTGTTGATGGCTATCCTGCAGATTTACACAGACTTGCTTACTATGGAGATAAAGGTGTTTTATGTCTGTTAAGTGATTCTACTAATTCACATAACCCTGTAGCAACAGCATCAGAGTTAAGTGTTGCGCCTGCTCTTGACAGAGTCTTTTCACGTGCTGAAGGACGTGTAATCCTCTCAACATTCAGCTCAAATGTTCATCGTGTCTACCAAGCAATTCAGTATGGTGTGAAGTATGGCCGTAAAGTATGTGTGATCGGGCGTTCTATGGAGCGTAATCTTGAAGTTTGTATGCAGTATGATTACATCAAATTTCCAAAAAATATCTTTGTTGAGCCTGAAGATGTTGGAAATATGAGCGATAAAGATGTACTTATCGTGACAACCGGTTCTCAAGGTGAGGCGAATTCTGCACTCTTTAGAATGAGTATCGGTGAGCATAGACACATTAAGATCAAGCCGACAGACCTGATCGTACTCTCTTCTCGTGCAATTCCTGGGAATGAAGGTTCTATCTCAAAAATGTTAAACCACTTACAAAAATGTGGCGCAAAAGTGGCGATGGACAGAGATATTCATGTTTCGGGTCATGCTTCTATTGAAGAGCAGAAACTGATGCTGCGTTTAGTAAATCCTAAGTTCTTTTTACCTATTCATGGTGAGTATAACCATGTTATGAAGCATAAAGAGACTGGTATGATGTGTGGTGTTCCTGAGAGAAACATCCTGCTTATGAGTGATGGTGAACAGATAGAGATCGCACCAAAATATATGCGTAAAGTAAAAACAGTCAAAACTGGTAAAACATATATTGATAACCAAAATAACCATGAAATCGAAGATGATATCGTTATGGATCGTCAAAAACTTGCATCTGAGGGTATCGTTATGATGGTTGTACAGGTAAGTGAGCAGACAGGTAAAATGATGGACAAGCCAAAAGTGACAACGTTTGGTTTGGTCTCAGACAGAAAAGACAAAGCATTTGCAAAAGAGATGGAAGAGATAGTTGAAAATTTCCTTCTCAATATGAAACCTGGCATGATAGGTAACCCTAGAAGTTTAGAGGGAGACCTACGCCAAGTTGTAAGAAAACATATCTATCGTAAAATGAAAAGATATCCTCTTATCGTTCCTACAATTTTTATTCACTAAATTATTTCCCCAAGTTTTTATTTGGGGAATTCTCATCACATCACTTTTTCAGCAAATTATTGATACCCTACCATTATAAAAACTATTAAAGGCATAATCTTGTCAGACAAAAAAAATATTGAATTTGAAAACGCAGTAAAGATCATGATGGAACATGTTGGAGAGGACCCTTCACGTGAAGGTCTACGTGACACTCCTGCGCGTGTACGTAAATCATTTGAATTTATCTACGGCGGCTACAAGGAAGATCCTGAAGCTATTTTAAAAAAAGCACTCTTTACAACAAGTAATGATGAGATGGTTCTTGTCAAAGATATAGAGTTCTACTCTACTTGTGAACATCATCTTTTACCTATTATAGGACGTGTTCATGTTGCATACATTCCTGATGGTAAAGTAGTAGGTCTTTCAAAAATTCCACGTGTTGTAAATGTTTTTGCACGTCGTATGCAGATTCAAGAACAGCTTACTGAGCAGATAGCTGATGCTATTATGGATACAATTACACCAAAAGGTGTTGCAGTTGTTATTCAGGCGCGTCATATGTGTATGGAGATGCGAGGAGTAGAAAAAATCAACTCTACAACAACATCTTCAGCACTTCGAGGGCTATTTAAAAAAGACGAAAAAACAAGAAGTGAGTTTTTCTCACTTATCAATTCTCCTAGCGGATCTAGATACTAAAAGATGCCGTTTTCATCACTTAAAGAGAAACTTGCAAATAAAAACTACTCTGTTGCGTTTGGAGAGGTTGTAAAGATAAACGCAACTGTTATCATTGCAAAAGGGCTTAAGGTCAGTATCAGTGATATTGTAAAAATAGTCTCAGATGCAAGTGGACAAGAGACGGTCGGGATGGTGACTGAGATTGATGCAGAGCTCTTTTACATCTCCCCTTTTAGTTTTGTGGAGGGTTTTCGTAGTGGTGATAAAGTATTTTTAGACTCAACAGGACTCAATATTCCCATAGGCAATGCTCTTTTAGGAAGGGTGGTTGATCCTTTTATGCGCCCAATTGACGGTAAAAGCAGTATCAGTAATACAAAACTGATGCCGATTATAAAAGCACCTATAGCGGCTATGAAACGGGGTATGATAAATGAAGTCTTCAGTGTCGGCGTGAAGAGCATTGATGGGCTTTTGACCTGTGGAAAAGGGCAAAAGCTGGGTATCTTTGCGGGTTCGGGAGTCGGTAAATCTACGCTTATGGGGATGATTGTCCGTGGGGCGGATGCACCCATTAAGGTTGTTGCTCTCATCGGTGAACGTGGACGTGAGGTTCCTGAGTTTATTGAGAAAAATCTTGGCGGAGATTTGACAAATACCGTTGTAGTGGTTGCAACCTCTGATGACTCCCCTTTGATGCGAAAGTATGGAGCATTTGCTGCAATGAGTGTGGCAGAGTACTTTAAAGACAAGGGTGAGGATGTTTTATTCATTATGGATTCAGTGACACGTTTTGCCATGGCTCAGCGTGAAATCGGTCTCGCTCTTGGTGAGCCCCCTACTTCCAAAGGATATCCACCCTCCTCTTTGACACTGCTGCCACAACTGATGGAGAGAGCCGGTAAAGAAGAAGGAAAAGGCTCAATTACAGCCTTTTTTACGGTACTTATAGAGGGTGACGATATGAGTGACCCCATTGCTGATCAGTCACGTTCTATCTTGGATGGGCACATCGTTCTCTCGCGGGAGATGACAGATTTTGGAATTTACCCTCCTATCCACATTCTCAACTCTGCCTCAAGGGTTATGAACGATATCATCTCTCAGGAGCAGTTTAGGGCGGTTATGAAGTTTAGAAGGCTCTATACCCTTTTAAAAGAGAATGAGGTGCTCATTCGCATCGGTGCCTACATAAAAGGAACAGATCCGGAACTCGATGAGGCGATAGAGAAAAAAGAGGCGATGCAGAAGTTTATCTCTCAAGGTGCTAATTTTTATGTACCTTTTGATAAAACGGTAGAAGATTTGATAGCTTTAATGCTCTAAGTAACTACAAGTTTGTTCTGCAGCCATGCATCTCGTGCAACTCTTGTCTGTCTATCTGCAATGATGGCGAGTTGTTTAGATGATTTTTTTTCATATTCATGCATAACTCTTTGCAGGTCTGTATCAAAACCAAATATGTCAATATAGGAGTAGATAAAATTTTCAGCACTTTGAAACTGCTGCTGCACTATGTGATTTTCAATTTCAACTATAAAAGCAACACGTAAAATCCCCCCTACTCTTTTTGTTCGGCTTTTTGTTGTCATAAGCTCTTTAAGAGTTTTTTTCACTCCCTTCATATGCCCATAAAGTGCATATTTTTCACATTTGTGCATAAGTTTGTTCCAGTGTTTCTCAAGCATATTTGCAAGTTTTAGTTCTAAAAAGAGTTCTGGGTGTGTATCTAAAAGTTCATAGCACTCTTTAAATTGATTCTTTGCATATCTTTCTAAAAGTTCTTTGATTATTGACATTTTTGTTTCAAAGATTGCTAACTCTTCTTCTACAAGTGTGATATGTTTAAGACTCTCCATAAGCCGTTGGGCTTCTTCGATATCTGCTGCGTTTAGCAGGGTATTAATCTTCTCTAAAGTGCTGTAGAGTTTGTCTAAAAAATCTGCATAAGGAGGGATTTTGGTAAAGAGAGGGTGTTTTGTAAGCAATCTTTTGATTTGTGTATAGTTATTTTGTTTTATGGCCTCTAAAAAGCTCAAAAAGTCCTGGTTGTATTTAAGAATAAGGTTGATACTCTCTTTTTTTGAGACAACACTTAGGTATGGGGATAGAAGCTCTTTTGCTTTTTTATCATTGAATAAAAGCATCTGTTTTTGGGCATTTGTATAGGCTTTTTTATATGCTTTTTCCATCACTTTATACTCTTTTGAGTATTGCAGAGGTGGGTATTTTGTACTTAAGGCATAGGCGGGAGCATACATCTTTTGCATTGCGAGGGACTGAAATCTCTCATAGTGTTTGTATGCGATAAAGAGCAGTTTTATCTCCTCTTGTTTGCTTTTTATTGTTGTGCATGTCTCAAGAAGTTGCTGCGCCCTCTTCTCATCTGAATTTTGCAGTGCTTTTACTGCGTTTAGGTACTTAATCTTATAAATTTTTTCTAACTCTTTGTACTCTTTTGAGTCTAAAAGCTGAGGATTCTTCTCTACAAGTGCATATGCCTCTATAACCATATTGTGCAGTCTGAGCGAGTCCAGATTTTTTCTATTTTGCAGTGTTATATGGATGATTTCACGGTTTTGTAAAACAACAAGAAGATTTCTCTCTTTTGTCAGCTCAATATAGGAGATCTCCTTGTGAAACGTGAGGTAGTTATTTCGTACAATTTTACAACTTTTAATATCAAAGAGCGTAAGTGAATCTTTATTTGAATTGATAAGTAAAAAATCACTTTTGGAGATATGTAATAGCTGCCTTGTTTTACTTAAGTGGGTACTTATACTTTTGAGCTTTTGTACTCCTTGTAGATCATGTACAAAAATTTCACCATGCGCATCAATGACAATAAGTTCATATTTATCACTAAAACAGAGCGTCGAAATGGCTGCGTTTGTAAAACTAAATTTATCTATCACTGCGTAACTGTTAAGATTTATAAGTGTGACCTTGCCATCAGACGTACCTAAAGCAAGCAGATGTTTTTTAAAAGCAAAAGCGCTTATTCTTGTGGGAAGCTGTGTTTTGTATCTTTTTACCCATGAGTAGAGACGTACGTTGTATCGTGCATCTTTATAGTTGTAGATAATGACTCGTCCATGTGTTGTTGCGGTAAGGATATGTTGGGAGTTTGGAACAAAAAAGAGCTGAGTGATATCTCCGTCATGACTTTTGATGGCAGCCAACTGTTTTTTTGTTTTTGTACTATAGAGATAAATTGTACTGCCGTTTGCAATGGCAAGGAGCTTTTTTTCAAGGCTAAACGCAGTAAGGCGATTTTGTAAAAGAGTAAAATCCATAAGTTTGAATACAGCATTATACTCTGTCAAGTCATCCATAATCTCTGCCTTTTCAGCTAGTCAAAAATTTTATTTATTAAAAGCTGTAGTGATATTTTACCGTTAAATTCATTTTTTGCAACACTGTAGCTACATGTTATCTTTCTATCTTGAGGTATCTCAAAAACCCGCCTAAAGGCAATAAGCTCAAGAGTTTTTCGCTGATGAGGATACTGTCTTATCTCAATTCGTGAATGGGATTTGTCACTGCCCATAAGTTTTACACCTACTACTTCGGCATCTTTGAGTAAAAATGTAGGTCTTGCGTTTGCCTCACCATATGGTTCGAACTGCTCTAAGAGTTCAAGTAGTTCTAAATCAATGTCATCACTCCCAAGAATTCCGCTTATCAGCTCTTTTGGAATAAAGTCCTCATCAGGAATCTTTTGGGCATTTTTGTTGATGGCTTCTCTAAACGCAGTGATATTTGTTGTTTCAAGTCCGAGTCCGGCAGCCATTTTATGACCTCCAAACTTAGTTAACAAGTGTTCATTTTCTTTTATAAGCTCGTAAATATCGACATCTCCGATGCTTCTTGCACTTCCTTTGGCAACACCGTTCTTGGCACTTAGCACTATAGCAGGACGTCCAAATTTATCTACAAGTCGTGCCGCTACGATGCCGACAACACCTTCATGCCACTCCTCACCCGCCACAACGATAACTTTGTCACTCTCATCAACACTTTGCACAGCTTCTTTGGTTGTTTGCGCTTCGGTCTCTTTTCTAAGCTCATTGAGCTTGCCTAAGAGCTCGAACTGTTTGTAGGCTTTGTGCGTATCGGGTGCTGTGAAAAACTCAAGTGCGATAGAAGCATCTTCAAGTCTTCCTGCCGAGTTGATTCGAGGTGCGATCTGAAAGGCAATATCTTCACTTGTTATCTTTGACTTGTTTAAAAAATCCCGTATGATAATGGATGATGGTCTTTGTGAGTGCATCATCAGTTTGAGGCCCTCTTTAACAAGTGTTCTGTTGATGTTTACAAGCGGCATAATGTCTGCGATAATGGCAATGGCCAATATATCTAAAAACTGTTTCATATCAATCTTGAGTGCGAGCTCTTTTTTAAGAAGCCCCAAAAGTAACCACGCTACCTCTGCACCGCATATCTCTTTAAAAGGGTAGGTGTCATCTTCAAGTTTCGGATCAACTATGGCATAGGCCTCTGGCAAATTTTCAGAGGGTGTATGGTGGTCTGTGATGATAAGCTCTATGCCTCTGGCTTTACAGACATTTGCGGCTTCTATGGCCGATATTCCATTGTCCACTGTGATTATGAGGTCTGCATCAATTCTCTCAAGAACGCTTGGACTTACTCCATAACCATCGCGAAATCTGTTTGGAATGATAGCTTCCAAAGGGTAGGGGATCTGCTTGAAAAACTCAACCATAATGGCAGTGGATGTGACACCGTCAACATCATAATCACCGACAAGTGTTATGCGTTGATTGTTTTGTATTGCATAAGCGATTTTCTTTGCTGCTTTAGTTGCATTTAGAAGAAGGGCAGGGTTTGGAATATGTGAGAGTTTTTTCTCTTGTGTGTCAAATCTGTTTGAGAGTAGCTCAAAGAGATCTGACTTTGTAAGTTGTTGTATACTACTCAGCATTCAAACTGGCAGTTACAAATGCAAGTATTGAAGGGTTTGGAGTCTGCAGGCGAGATGTGAATTCCGGATGGAACTGTACACCTAAGAACCAAGGATGACCTTGAATCTCAACAGTCTCAATAAGACCGTTTGACTCACCTGTTACAAGCATACCTGCTTCTTCAAGCTGTGCTCTGTATGCAGGGTTGGCCTCATAACGGTGACGGTGTCTCTCATAGATAGTCTTTTGTCCATTATACGCTTCACGCAGAATTGAACCCTCTTTTGTATCACAAGGATACTCTCCAAGACGGAGTGTTCCACCCATTGGAGATTTGTGAGTACGAAGCTGCATACCGCCGCTTTGGTCTAAAAAGTTATCGATAAGATAGATCATAGGGTGTGGTGTATTCTCATCAAACTCTACAGAGTTTGCCCCTTCAAGTCCAAGAACATTTCTTGCGTACTCAACAAGTGTAAGTTGCATTCCAAGACAGATACCAAGATACGGCACTCTGTTGACACGAGCATACTCAATCGCCTGGATTTTTCCCTCAACACCACGGCTTCCAAATCCACCTGCGACCAAGATACCGTCACAGTCACTTAGAAGTGCCTCTGCGCCTCTCTCTTCTATCTCTTCAGAATCGACCCAGCAGATCTCAACTCTGCTGTCAAGATGAGCTCCTGCGTGGATAAGTGCCTCTGTAAGAGATTTGTATGACTCTTTAAGTGCAAGATATTTCCCTACAAAACCGATGACGACTCTTCCTTGAGGCTGTACGATCTTTTTCACTAAGCTGTCCCACTCTTGCATATCAGGTTCAAGCTCACCGAGTTCTAACTCTTTTGCAATAGGTTTGAGAATATTTTGTCTCAAAAATGACATCGGTACATCATAGATACTTGCAGCATCAAGCGCTTCAACAACACTGTTTTGTGTCACATCACAACTCATTGCAAGTTTCTTTTTAAATGTTTTTGGCAAGGCATTTTCACTTCTTGCTATGATCATCTGCGGTGTAATACCGATACGACGAAGTTCCTGTACCGAGTGTTGTGTCGGTTTTGATTTGAGTTCACCCGCTGCTTTGATGTAAGGGATAAGTGTTACATGGACAAAGAAGGTTCCTGCAACATCATCATCATGTTTCATTTGACGAATCGCTTCCATAAACGGCAGACCTTCAATGTCACCAACCGTTCCACCAAGCTCAACTACCAAGATATCATGGTCTCTTCCTGCTTCTTTTATGCGGTTTACGATCTCTCCTACGATGTGAGGAATGACTTGAATGGTTTGTCCGAGATAACCGCCTGCACGTTCACGCTCTATCACACTTGAGTAGACCTGACCTGTTGTAAAGTTGGATGTTTTGAGAAACGATTTATCTAAAAATCTCTCATAGTTCCCGATGTCAAGGTCAGTCTCTGCGCCGTCTTTTGTAACAAAGACTTCACCATGCTCAAGCGGAGACATAGTTCCGGGATCAACATTGATGTATGGATCGATTTTTAACATACCTACATTTTTACCAGAGTGTTTAAGCAAAGTACCGATACTCGCTGCAGTAATCCCTTTTCCAAGAGAGCTTAAAACCCCACCGGTCACAAAAATGTATTTAGTCATTAAAAATCTCCATCTGTTATATAGTCGCGATTATAATATAAAATCCTTTAAGTTCTTATTTAATTCTCTTGAGCATTTTTTAGAAGATATTATGTTTTTTTAGATATTATTATAGATATTCATACATATTGGGGAAAAATGTTTAAAAGTATACAAAGGGTACTCATTGGAGTATTACTTATTATCTTTGTAAGTGGATGTGAAAGCGCAAATGATACGGGAG